>NZ_AJMT01000173.1:0-43714 GCF_000260655.1 Neisseria sicca VK64 | reverse complement strand
CGTATGGGTGTCTTACGGAAAATGGCGGAAAAATGGGGACATAAGGTATTGCCTCTTGCACCTTATTCACCTGAGCTCAACCCGATTGAGAAGGTGTGGGCGAATATTAAGCGGTATCTGCGAACCGTATTGTCTGATTACGCCCGATTTGACGATGCGCTACTGTCCTATTTTAATTTTAATTGACTATAATTTATGTAGTTTATTATTTTCTCTGTTTGATAATATGTAATGGAAGATGGGTTTCGTCAAAATGCTTTAAATACCCCGCTTGCTTTTTCAGACGACCCATCCCGCCAAATTTCCTTTTTACAAAAGCCATGAATATAATGAAATGCACCCTTTAAATAAACAGGAGTCCGCCATGTTATTGAGGAAAAGCCTTATTCCCGCCCTGTCTGCAGCACTGATACTGGGTTTTGCAACCCAACCTGCCGATGCAGCCGCCCACAAACACCATAAGCCCCACCACACTCAAACCCAAGCCAAACAAAGCAAACTGCATCCTGTCTGCAAAAAATATCTTGACCGTCGCGCTGCATGGTATAAATCCAAAGGCAACAAAGCCGAGCTGAAAGAAAACGTCAAAGCCCGGAAAGCCTTCCGCCAACTGCCGTATAAAGAACAACGCATCCAATGCCAAGCGGCTTATGAAGCATTTGATGATTTCGACCACGGCAAATTCCGTCGCTAAAACGGATAAAGGTCGTCTGAAAAAACCAAACTGCACCCAAAAGTTGGATATTCCATCCAAACATACGGGTGCAGTTTTTATGACCAAATTTACGCTTCAAATAACAAACCGCATCCCATTATTTATACAGTCTCGCAAGGCAAACTGGTGGAACAATACGCAGATGAAGGGCTTCTTTGCGGTATTAAACGAAATACTCCTACCGTTCAGGAGAATTGACGGTGGACGAATATGATTATCTGGATTACTGCATCTGGGAGCGTTACAGTTTGAAAGTGAAAAAAGCTGGATCCTGTCGTATACAGAATCCAGCTTATATAGAGCGCCTAAATAGGGGTTTATGAACGTCCAAGATTTGGACGCAGCCCGGTTTTTCAGACGACCTTTTGACTGTTAAGCAAGTTTGATTCGGAAAATTAACGCTCGCTCAATGCCTGTTTCATACGGGTAATCGGTTTGATCAGGTATTGGAAGATGGTTTTTTCGCCGGTTTTAATATCCACTGTGGCAACCATACCCGGAATAATCGGCATGTCTTTACCGTTTTTGTCTTTCAGGGCGTTGTTCTCAGTTTGGACAATGACTCGGTAGTAAACTTGGTTGGGGTCGAGTTTCAAGTCATTGGCGCGGCTTTGCATGGAGTTGCTGACGGTATCTGCGCCGACAAGGGTAACTTTGCCTTCCAATCCGCCATAGATGGAGTAGTCATATGCGCTGACTTTGACCAGTGCGGGCTGTCCTGCGCGGACGAAGGCGATGTCTTGCGGACGGATATAGGCTTCGACAAGGAGTTTGTCATCAACGGGGACGATTTGCATGATTTCTTCGCCCGGGTTGACTACGCCGCCGATGGTATTGATTTTGATGTTTTTGACGATGCCGCGCATGGGGGAGCGGATTTGGGAGCGGTCAACCGGGTCGGCGCGCATTGCCATGTTTTCTTTGGATTGCGCCAGCTCGGATTCGGATTGCACAAGTTCGTTGTTGGCATCTGTCCTGTAACGGTTGCGGCGTTCGGCAATTTGCAGGGTCAGATCGCTGGATTCGCGGCGCATTTTGAGGAGCTCGACTTCGGACATGACACCTTGTGCCACCATAGGTGCAGTAATGGCGATTTCGCGATCAAGTGCCGCTTTGCTTTGTACCAGACTTTGTACGGCATCGGTCATGGCTTGGCGGCGGGCGTTATATGCGGCGGTTTCGCGGCGGCGGAGTTCGGGGCTGACGCTGTTGGGGAACGTGAGTTTGCCGCCGTAAGCTTCGGCTTTCAGGCGGGCGATAGTGGCCTCGAGGTTTTGGACTTTGGCCTCGCTCTCGCGCAATACGGCAAGGCTGCGCGTATCGTCGAGCTTCAGCAGGATTTGGTCTTTTTCGACCAAATCGCCTTCCTTAACCATCATTTGGGTAATGACGCCGGCGTCCAGACTTTGGATGACTTGTTCGCGGCTGCTGGGGATGACGTTGCCGTTGCCGCGGGTTACTTCTTCGACGGTGCTGTTGTATGCCCATACGACAAAGACGACGAGCAGCAGGAAAAACAGGATGATGACCCAAAATTGGCCGCTGTGTTTTTCTTTTTGCAAGGCTGCATTCAAATCGTTAATGAGATGCAGGTCTTTGGATTTAACGTTGTTTTCGCTCATAATGATGAATCTTCGGTATCTGTTTGTTGTTTTCAAAGAGGTCGTCTGAAACGCTTTCTGCTTGTGTTTTCAGACGACCTTTTCCCTTTTTGTCATGCTTGCGCCGCTTCGCCAGGACGTTGGTTTTCCTGCGCTTGTTGTGCTGCTTTGACTTTGTTTTGCTCGTTTTGCATCAGTTTTTGCAAGACTAAATCGCGCGGGCCGTCCATAACGACTTTGCCGTTTTCCATTACGATGATGCGGTTAACGATTTGCAGCACTTGCGGACGGTGGGTCACCAAAAGCATGGTGCGGTTGCGTCCCCAGTGGGCGATCGCGTTCAATGCCATGCGTTCAGTACCTTGGTCGAGGCTGGTTGTCGGCTCGTCCAAAAGAACGACTTTGGGGTCGCGCAACGTCATGCGTGCGAGGGCGATGATTTGTTTTTGACCGCCGGACAGACCCAAGCCGTCTTCACCCAAAGGCATATCCAAGCCTCTCGGGTGGTTGCGGATGATTTGGTCCAGACCGAAACGTTTGAGTGCGGTCAGTAGGTCTTGGTCGGTCGAATAGCTGTCGGTACGCGCCAAATCCATGTTTTCGCGCAATGTTCCCAAGAAAAGGCGTGGAGATTGGCTAAACAGAAGGACTTGGTTCCGCAGGAAATTCGGATCAAGTTGGCGCATATCGACGCCGTCGAGGGTTACGTTGCCTTTTTCGGTGTCGTACAGACCGCTCGCCAGCTTCAGCATGGTACTTTTACCGCTGCCGATACGTCCGAGGATACCGACTTTTTCACCGGGTCGGATGTTGATGCGCAACTCGTCAACTGCGTTGTTGCTTTCGTTTTTGTATTTGAACGTTACGTTTTCAAAAGCGATATTGCCTTGAACGTTGTCCAAAGTAATGTATTTGCGTTCGGGGCTGCGTTCGATCGGACGGGAAACAATGTCGTTCACGCCTCTTAACGCCAGCTTCGCCTGTTGGAAGCGGGTAGCAAGGCCGGCAACTTGAGCCAACGGCGCTAACGCGCGGCCGGACAGAATAACGGAGGCAATCAGCGCACCCATGGTAATCCGTTCCGCATGGTTGTCGGCATGAATCAGATAGGTACCGACAACGACCAAAAAGACAGTATTGAGCTGCTGCATGGCAACGGCGAAGTTGACCATGAAGTTGCTGGTATCTTTAACTTTAATGGATGAAGCGGAGGTTTTAGCGGTGTATTCGTCCCAACGTTGTTGCGCCCATGAAGTCGCGTTGTTGGTTTTCAGGGTTTCGATGCCTTCAATGGCTTCTACGGCAAGGCCTGAACGTTGCGAGCTTTCTTTCATGGATTCGTTAATGTGGCGCGACAAGGGGCGCTGGACGATGAAGCCGACAATGACGACAATCGGAATAATCGCCAAAGGAACCAATGCCAGTTTGCCGCCGACTATCGAAATAACAAAGATAAACAGCAACAGGAACGGCAAGTCCACCAAAGTCAACAGGCTCGCGCTGGTCATGAATTCGCGTACGGATTCAAATTCGCGCAGGTTGTTGGCGTATGAACCGGACGAAGCGGGACGGTCAGCGAGACGCAATGCCATCACGCGGCGGAACAAGGCAGAGCTGATAATCAGGTCGGCCTTTTTACCGGCGATGTCGGTCAAATGGCCGCGTATCATCTTGGCGGCAAATTCAAACAAAATGGCGAGGACAACGCCGATACTCAAAACCCACAGGGTTTCATAGGCTTGGTTGGGAATGACGCGGTCGTACACGTTCATGACATACAACGAGCTGACCAAGGCGAGGAAGTTGATGATGACAGTCGCCAAAATCACTTGATAGTAATAGCTGCGGAAACGCCAAATGACTTTCCAAAACCATGCTTTGGGAAGGTGGTATTCAGGCAGTTCGGAACGCGTGTCCGCTGCCATTTTGGGCTTGATAAACCAGCAGTAACCCAGATACAGACCGGAAAGCTGGTCATGATCAAGCTGCTGCTCCAAGCCATCTACCTGACGGATATGATATTTTCTGTTTCGACCCGAACCTTCGATATTAGTAATAACGGCAGCCTCTTCGTTGTGAAGAATGATCATCACAGGAACGGCAAGCGATGGAATGTCTTCCAGATTGCGCTTGGACAATGTGTTTTCAAAGCCGTGGCTGCGCAAGACTTCGACGAGGGAATGATAGTTGACATTGAGTTTTTTATCCCGCACCACCTCTGCCGTCAGCGCGGCTTCTGACACAGGCGCCCCTAAGAGACGGGTAACCAACACAATATGTTCAATAATTGCTTTCATGATAATTCGCGTAATGAGTAATGATGTTAAGATTTTATGTTATTGCTTCAAGCCTGCCCAATTCGCCATTTGCGCCTGCGCAGCCAGATAATCCAACGCGGCATCGCGGAAGTCGTTGCGCGCCGAAATGTTTTCCTGCTCAATGCTGGACAATTCGTTGTATGCGCCCAAAACGTCGGTCAGCGTGCGGCGGGCGATTTTGAATTGCAGCTCGTAAGTTTTAACCACGTCTTTTTGAGCGGCAATATGTTGCGCGGCAATATCAGCACGGCGTTCGCTCTCGCGCATGTCGATTTCGGCAGTTTGGGTTTTTTCGGTGATGTCGCGCATAATCTGCTCGGATTTCGATTCGGCGGCAATCAGGGCATCGGCATTTTTCTGCACATTATGGCGCGCGGCAACGTCTAAGACATTCCATGCCACATTTAAATAAAGCTGTCTGTTGTCGCGGTTCGCATTACCTTCCAGATTCACGGCGGGCAGGCGCTCTGCTTTGGAAACGTCCAAATCTGCCTTCACGCTGTCGCGTTCTGCCACCTGCGCCCGATAGGAAGGATTGGTATTGTTATCGGCTGTTTTGAAACGGCGGACCAATGATTCCGCGCTGTCGTTGGCAAACGGATCTTCCAAATCCTCTGCCGTCAACTGCCGTCCGGTGTAGCGGGACAAACGGCTCAACGCCAATTCCATCGTGCGTTGTTGTTGCGCGATGGATGATTCGACCTGCAACAGGCGCGCACGCGCCTCAATGAGTTCGGAACGGCGACCGCTGTCGTATTTCACGATAATGTTCAAATCCTTCAGAAGATTATTGTGTCGGACTAAGCTCTGACGGTTGATGCGCAGGATTTCTTTCGCGCGCAATGCGGTCAAATAGAGTTTGCCGATGTCGCTGCCCAGACGTTCCTGATTTTCGAAATAACGATGATGGTAGTATTGCTCTCTGTTTTTATCGCGCCGTACCGCCGCATTGATGGCGCCCCATGAATATACATTCAAAGTTCCGCGTATGCCGACACCGTCATTCATATCGTTGCTGGAATATTTGTTTTTCTGCGCCAAAACTTTGGTACCTGTCAGCGTCAACACGGGATAATGGCGCGCACGGGTAGCCTTCGTCGTACTTTTGGCCGAATCTTCGGTTGCTTTCGCTTCCTTCACAATCGGGTCGGACACCATGGCATCCCTTAAAATAGCCTGCAAAGGATAAGCCTGCGCCGTTGCCGCGCATACTGCCGCGCACACCGCGGCAGCAATTTGCCCGGTGCGGAAAACGGATGTCTTGGGACGATTCAAAAAAGATTTTTTCTTCATATTATTCACAACAATACGGTTCGTCATTTATCAGATTGGCAGAGGGGTGGCCTGTTGCAAATCAATTCTTTGAGCATATTATCATTAATCGGAATCCCTGTTTTCAGATTGCGATAAAAGGTAGTTATCTGCTCCTGAAAGTAACACAGATGATATTCCTACTATTGCTAAATCACGACACCGTATTAAAAACGAGCAAAAGGTCGTCTGAAAACGACCTCCTGTTTACAGATGTCCGCCAATGATTTGCAACATTTGCGCCAGCACTTTCGGATTGGCTGCCACAATATCGCCGCTTTCCAGCCAGCCTTCATTGCCGGACATATCGGTAACGATACCGCCGGCTTCCTGCACAATCAGCGCGCCTGCGGCAATATCCCAAGGTTTGAGGTTGAACTCGAAGAAACCGTCCAAACGGCCGGCCGCCACGGCGCACAAATCCAACGAAGCCGCGCCTTCTCTGCGGCCTCCGGCCGTTTTTGCCAAAAAGTCTTTCAAAATAGCCAGATACTTGTCCATCATGCTTTGATCGACAACAGGGAAGCCGGTACCGATCAAGCAGCGGTTCAACTCAATGCGGGAAGAAACGCGGATACGGCGGTCGTTGAGCAACGCGCCTTTGCCGCGCGAAGCCATGTAAACATCGTTGCGTTCAGGTGCGTACACCAAAGCTTCCTGCAACACGCCTTTGTGCAGCAGTGCCATAGAAATCGCATATTGGGGATGGCCGTGTAAGAAGTTGGTCGTGCCGTCGAGCGGATCGATAATCCATTCGTATTCCGCGGAGGCTTTACCGTGAGAACCGCCTTCTTCGCAAGTGATTTTGTGATGCGGATAGGCTTCTTTAAGCGCTTCCACCAAAATCATTTCAGAATTGCGGTCAACGTCGGAAACGAAATCGTTAAATGCCTTGCTGTCAACTTTGACGGCATCCAGATTGCCGCTTGCGCGGATCATCATCTGCCCGGCTTTACGGGCGGCTTTGAAAGCGGTATTTAAAAACGGATTCATGGGTTTTCTTTCTAAATCAGGTAAAATACCGTCCGGCGCATCTGCACCGGACGCAACGTTTGTACGTTTCCGACGTTGTTAAAGAACATTTCAGACGACCTCTCAAGCCCAAAGGCGAAAGGTCGTCTGAAAACAAAAAGATGGCGCATTATACCCGATTCCCGAACAAACCGAAAACAAAACATGACTTCAGCCAAGCCCGAATTGCCCGACTATCTCGGCAACATCCGCATCATCCTCACCCGCACCAGCCATCCCGCCAATATCGGCTCCGCCGCCCGCGCCATGAAAACCATGGGGCTGCACAAACTCACCATCGTCGCCCCGAATTTGATGTCCACGCCGATGACCGGGCAACCGCCCGTTTTCAACCCCGAAAACCCGCAAGATTTCCAACTGCCGGAGGAAAGTTTCATTCTCGCTTCCGGCGCGGCAGACGTATTGCACAACGCCGTGATTGCTGCCACGCTCGACGAAGCCCTCGCCGACACCACGCTCGCCTGCGCCCTTACCAGCCGCCGCCGCGAAATCACCGCGCCGCTGCAAACCCCGCGCGAACTGGTTCCCGAATTATTGCAGGCGGCACAACGCGGAGAACAAGTTGCCCTCGTCTTCGGCAACGAAACCTTCGGCTTAAGCATCGAAGAAGTACAGGCATGCAACCGCCTGATGACCATCAACGGCAATCCCGACTATTTCTCGCTCAACCTCGCCCAAGCCGTTCAGGTCGTGTGTTACGAAATCTTCAGTCAGACCGATATGCCCATGACCCACCTGCAACAGGAAGACCACGCCGCCACCCACGAGCAAATCAAAGGCATGGTCGCCCACATGGAAAGCGTCATGGACGATATCGGCTTCTTCAACCGCCGCAACAGCGAACGCCTGATGCGCCGTATGCAAAGCCTGTTCGGCCGCGCCAACACGCAAACCGAAGACATCGACATCCTGCGCGGCTTTTTCAATACCGTCAGCCATCGCTTGAAGAAGAAAGACTGAAAAGGTCGTCTGAAAAATAAAACTGCACCCTAAAAGTCGGACATCCCATCCAGCTTCGGGTGCAATTTTAAGACCAAATATATAGTGGATTAAATTTAAATCAGGACAAGGCGACGAAGCCGCAGACAGTACAGATAGTACGGAACCGATTCACTTGGTGCTTCAGCACCTTAGAGAATCGTTCTCTTTGAGCTAAGGCGAGGCAACGCCGTACCGGTTTAAAGTTAATCCACTATACATTACATTTCAAATACCAAGTATTAATTCACTACCTGCATATGCATCAATTCAAACTCAGCAACAAATCTCTAAAAGCATTGGGATCTTTAATAAACGTCATTTCACCGGTTTGCGGAAAGTGAAAGTCTAAAAGACGCGACACCCAGAACCGGATACAGCCCGCTCTTTGGGCAATCGGGAAATATTCGCGTTCTTCATCAGACAAAGGTCTGATGCTTTCGTACCCCCTGATAAAAGCGTCTTGTAAGGAACTATCCAGCTTATTCTCCGCTGTTCTTGCCCAGTCATTGACGGCAATGGCCAGGTCATACATAAAATTTCCGTTGCAGGCATAGTAAAAATCGATAAAGCCCGCCACCTTCTCCCCATCCAATAAAACATTATCCTTAAACAAATCGGCATGGATAATGCCTGAAGGCAGATGATTACCCAGATTACCATCTAAATCAGCAATCTCCTTTTGCAGTAAAGCCGCGTCATCTTCGCTCAATACCGGCAAAAGCTGACTGCAAGCATCATGCCACCAACGGTCGTAACGCGGATTAGCCATTTTTTGCGGGAAACTCTGTCCGGCAATATGCATTTTTGCCAACATGGCCCCTGTATTGAAGCATTGCATTTCCGTTGCCCAGCCGGTATCCGAACCATTCAGGCAAGTAACCAGACAGGCAGGTTTGCCTACCAAGACAGAATCCAGCTTACCATCCTTGCGTACAATCGGAGCAGGACAAGCCACGCCATTGCTACTCAGATGCCGGCTCAATTCCAGAAAAAACGGCAACTCCTCTTGCTTCAATACCTCGAATACCGTTAAAACGTAACGCCCCGTCGTGGTGGTCAAAAAATAATTGCTGTTTGTAATCCCCTGCGCAATTCCCTGCAACGATACAAAGCCGCCCAAATCGTATTGGGTCAAAAACGCCCGCATTTCCTCATCAGAAACACTTGTATAGACAGACATAGTGCAAACCTATCAATAGAAAATATAAGGGGCAATCATACCAAAAAATTCCCCTGCCAAACAGGCAAACGCCAAGCTCGCGCCATAGTCATAAAAAACAAAAAGGTCGTCTGAAAATATTTTCAGACGACCTTTTGCTTGTTGATCTCAATTAAGCTTGTTTATTCCAACGCTCAATCGATTCTTTAATGACTTGTTTCGCTTCTTCAACATCACCCCAGGATTCGACTTTGGTCGTACCTGCTTTTTTCAAGTCTTTGTAGTGGTTGAAATGGAATTCGATTTGCTTGATTAATTGTTGCGGCAAATCAGATAATGTTTTGTACGCATTGCCATTGTTGCGGTCATCGGCAGGAACACAAACGATTTTATCGTCAACCTCGCCGTCATCAACAAATTTCATCACGCCAATGACGCGCGCTTCCAGAAAAATGCCGGTAGCCAATGGCTGCTCTGTCACCAGCAATACATCCAATTCATCGCCATCTTCGTCTAAAGTCTGAGGGATAAAACCGTAGTTTGTAGGTTTGGAAAAAATTGCAGGTTCAACACGGTCGAGTTGGAAAGCCGCTAATTTGCGGTTCCATTCGATTTTATGATTGCTGCCCGCAGGAATTTCATTCACAACATTAATAATGCCGCTATCGACATCACCCGGCGTCAAGATTTTATTAAAATCTGCCATTTTGCGCTCCTTATAAACAATTGCAAAAGTTAAACGCCGAAAGTATAACAAACAAAAGACATTTCTGGAAATGTCTCGCTTTCCGCCTAATTCATGACGGCAAAATTCTTCCGAACATCTCAAAACCATGAACATAACGGCACAAGGCAGCATTGCTCACAAATTTTATTCGATTTATTTCTAGATTTATTTCTATGTTAAATGTACAAAAACAGCACAAAATAAAAATCGACTCCTATATCAGAGTCGATTTTTATCAGGCTTAATGCCTATCTATGCTTACAGGGCATCTTTCAATGCTTTACCGGCACGGAATTTAGGAGTTTTAGCAGCAGCGATGGTCAGAGGCTCGCCGGTTTTAGGGTTGCGGCCTTGACGTTCTGCGCGTTCACCAACGTAGAAAGTACCGAAACCGACCAGAGTTACGGTGTCGCCTTTTTTCAGAGCGTTGGTTACAGCATTGGTAGTGGCATCCAGAGCTTTTTGGGCGGCAGCTTTAGAAATGCCGGCTTCTTGAGCAATTGCTTCGATCAATTCAGACTTATTCACAATCAGTCCCTTCCTATCGTTGAAAATAATGAAATGCCCGAATACTCGGGGCTTCGTACTTTTGAGTACCTTTGCGCTTTATAGCAATTCTGAAAATACCGTGTCAAGCAAAAAATGCGGAATTGCCCTATTTTACAGGCTTTCAAGGCAAACCCGCATCTTTTGCAACACATTTTTTACAAAATCAGTGTTTGGTCGCTTTCGCCCTTGACTTAGGCTTGGCGGTTTCAACCTGTGCCTCTTCGGTACTTAAAGGCGCAACCCAAGGTGTCGGCTGGCTTTCCAATCCCAAAGCGAGGACTTCGTCTATCCATTTGACCGGATGGATGGTCAGGCCGGTTTTCACGTTTTCAGGGATTTCTTCCAAGTCTTTGACGTTGTCTTTCGGAATCAGGACGTGTTTGATGCCGCCGCGCAAGGCAGCCAACAGTTTTTCCTTCAAACCGCCGATTGGCAAGACTTCGCCGCGCAGGGTGATTTCGCCTGTCATCGCCACATCGGCGCGCACCGGAATTTTGGTGAAGGCAGACACCATCGCCAAGGTCATGGCGATACCTGCACTCGGACCGTCTTTCGGCGTTGCGCCTTCGGGAACGTGAACATGGATGTCTTTTTTCTCGTAAAAATCAGGAGCCAAACCCACTGATTCTGCACGGGAACGGACAACGGACCATGCCGCAGACACAGATTCCTTCATCACGTCGCCCAACTGGCCGGTACACTGGATCACACCCTTGCCCGGCAACGCCACGGCTTCGACAGTCAGCAATTCGCCGCCGACTTCCGTCCACGCCAAACCGGTAACCTGTCCGATGCGGTTTTCACTTTCGGCAACGCCGTAATCGAAGCGGCGCACACCCAAGTAGTCATGCAGGTTTTTCTCATTGACTTTAATCGCTTTAGGCTTGGCTTTGCTGGTTTTCTTGGTTTCAGACGACCTCTTCTTATCTTCGTTCAAGGTAATCTGCATCACCACCTTACGGCAGATTTTGGCAATCTCGCGATCAAGCGAACGCACACCGGCTTCACGGGTGTAATAACGGATGATATCGCGTACCGCGCTTTCTTCGACTACCAATTCGCCTTCTTTCACGCCATTGCGCTTCATTTGCTTCGGCACGAGATACTGCATGGCGATATTGATTTTCTCGTCTTCGGTATAGCCGGACAAACGGATGATTTCCATGCGGTCGAGCAACGGGGTCGGAATGTTCAAGCTATTAGATGTGGCGATAAACATCACATCGCTCAAGTCGTAATCCACTTCCGCATAATGATCAGCAAACTTGTTGTTTTGCTCAGGATCGAGCACCTCAAGCAACGCGCTGGCGGGATCGCCTCGGAAGTCGCTGCCCAATTTGTCGATTTCGTCGAGCAGGAACAGCGGATTCTTCACGCCTGCCTTAGCCATGTTTTGCAGGATTTTGCCGGGCATAGAGCCGATTAATAGGTACGGCGGTGGCCGCGGATTTCGCTTTCGTCGCGCACGCCGCCCAAAGCCATGCGGACGTATTGGCGGCCTGTTGCTTTGGCAATGGATTCGCCCAAAGAGGTTTTACCCACCCCCGGAGGACCGACCAAACACAGAATCGGACCTTTGAGTTTGTCCATACGTTTTTGGACGGCGAGGTATTCCAAAATCCGTTCTTTGACTTTTTCCAAGCCATAGTGGTCGGCGTTCAACACCAAATCGGCTTTGGCGATGTCTTTGCTGACACGGGATTTTTTCTTCCACGGCAGCTCAAGCAAAGTATCGATGTAGTTGCGTACCACGGTGGATTCCGCAGACATAGGCGGCATCATTTTGAGTTTTTTCAGTTCAGACAGACATTTCTCTTCGGCTTCTTTGGTCATGCCCGCTTCTTTGATTTTTGCTTCCAACGCATCCAGTTCGCCGCGTTCGTCTTCTTCGCCCAATTCTTTCTGAATCGCTTTCACTTGCTCGTTCAGATAATACTCGCGCTGGGATTTTTCCATCTGGCGTTTGACACGGCCGCGGATGCGTTTTTCGACCTGCATGATGTCCAGTTCAGATTCCAACTGGGCAAGCAGAAACTCCATACGGCCAATAATGCCGAAAGTTTCCAAAATCTGTTGGCGCTGCTCCAGTTTCAACTGCAAATGCGCCGCAATCGTGTCCACCAAACGGCTGTTATCATCGATACCATTGATGGTATTGATGATTTCGGCAGGGATTTTTTTATTCAACTTGGCGTATTGGTCAAACTGGGTAAGCAGCGTGCGGCGAATGGCTTCAATATCGGGATTGTCCGCATCCGCATACTCGTTGACAGCTTCAACATGTGACAGGAACAGTCCGCCACTCTCTTCAATGGTCAACACTCTGCCGCGCCGGATACCTTCGACCAACACTTTTACCGTGCCGTCAGGCAGCTTCAACACCTGCAAAACCTGCGCGACCGTACCTGTACGGTGCAAATCGGACGCCGTCGGATCTTCGGTGTTCGGGTCGATTTGCGCCAGCAAAAACACCGGATCGTCATTCGCCATTGCCGCTTCCAATGCCGCAATGGATTTCGGGCGGCCTACAAACAGCGGCAGCACCATATGCGGATAAACGACGACATCGCGTAAAGGCAGGGTTGCCAGTGCGCTGTATTCCTCAAAATGTTTTTCTTTTGTCGGCATATTGTTCTCTACTTGGTAATAAATTCGGAATGTGCCTTAAATTGGGATGGAAAAGCGTATTTCAAGACTTGAAAAAGCCGATGTACGCTTCTATTTTTATCGGCAACTTTTTGCGATAAAATACACGCCGTTCGAGGTCGTCTGAAAGGCTGGAACTTTTCAGACGACCTCTCGGCATACAGCACATCAGGAGTCAGCCATGACCGACCAAACCTCACTCATCGAATTCCCCTGCCAATTCCCCATCAAAGTCATGGGCAACGCGCATCCCGAATTTGAAAAAAATATCTTGGAAACCGTCCGCCAGCACGCGCCCGATACCGAACCCCACCACATCACCACCCGCCAGAGCAGCAAGGGCAACTATACCGGCGCAACCGTCAAAGTAAACGTCGAAAGCAAAGAACAACTGGACAAAATCTACCGCGCCCTGACCGATCACGAAATGGTGAAAGTGGTGTACTGATATGAAAATCGTGCAGAAAGGCATGGTCGAGTACCAACCGACTTTCGAAGCCATGAAAGCGTTCAACGCAGCCCGCGACGAACATACCGAAGACGAATTATGGGTGGTCGAGCATCCGCCCGTCTTCACACAAGGTCTAGCGGGCAAACCCGAACACCTCCTGAGCCGCGACGACATACCCGTTGTCCAAATCGACCGGGGCGGGCAAATCACTTATCACGGCCCCGGTCAGTTGGTCATCTACACCATGATCAACTTCAAACGCCGCAAAACCAGCGTCCGCAACATCGTTTCCGCGCTTGAAAACAGCATCATCGCCACGTTGGCGGAATACGGAATCGAAGCGGCGGCAGACCCGAAACGCCCCGGCGTTTATGTCGGTGAGCGCAAAATCGCCTCACTCGGCTTGCGCATCAAAGACGGTTCCGTCTATCACGGTCTGGCATTAAACGTAAACATGGACTTAAGCCCGTTTACCCACATCAATCCCTGCGGCTATGCCGGCATGGAAATGACACAAATCGCGGATTTTGTCCAACCCTGTCCCACCTTGGACGAGGTTGCACAAAAACTGACCGCACACCTCGAGACACAACTCACACCGAAAGCGAACAATTAATGAGCGAAATCAAAGTTGACGATCCCAAACGCGGCGTCAAACTCAAAGGCGCGGACAAAACCGCCCGCATCCCCATCAAAGTCGTCCCCCTTCAGGAAAAACTGAAAAAGCCCGAATGGATACGCGCCAAGCTGCCTTCACGCAAATTCTTTGAAATCAAAGACATTTTGCGCGAACAAAAAATGCACACCGTTTGCGAAGAAGCCTCCTGCCCGAATATCGGCGAATGTTTCAGCAAAGGCACAGCGACCTTCATGATTATGGGCGACATTTGTACCCGACGTTGCCCGTTCTGCGACGTGGGACACGGCCGCCCGAATATGCTTGACCCCGACGAACCGAAACACCTCGCAGAATCCGTCAAAGCCATGAACCTGCGTTACGTCGTCATCACTTCCGTTGACCGCGACGACCTGCGCGACGGCGGCGCACAGCATTTCGCCGACTGCATCAAAGCCATCCGCGAAACCAGTCCGAACACCAAAATCGAAATCCTCGTTCCCGACTTCCGCGGCCGCTTGGACATCGCGCTGAAAATCCTTGCCGAAACCCCGCCCGACGTGATGAACCACAACTTGGAAACCCATCCGAGCCTGTACAAAAAAGCCCGTCCGGGTGCCAACTATCAGCATTCCCTCGACCTGCTGCGCCGCTATAAAGAAATGATGCCGCACATCCCGACCAAATCCGGCATCATGGTCGGCTTGGGCGAAACAGACGAAGACGTGCGCGAAATCATGCGCGATATGCGGGCGCACAATATCGAGATGATTACCATCGGCCAGTACCTCCAGCCTTCAGACGGACACCTGCCCGTCTTGCGCTACGTCACGCCCGACCAGTTCAAAGTCTTTGAAAAAGAAGCATACGAACTGGGCTTCACCAACGCCGCCATCGGCGCCATGGTCCGCTCAAGCTACCACGCCGACGAGCAGGCTGCCGAAGCATTGCGCGAAAGTCATGGCGGCGGTTGCGGTCATCACTGATAACAAAAGGTCGTCTGAAAATTTTCAGACGACCTTTTTTCAAACAAGCGGCTTAGGCTTTATACATCATATGTTCCCATTACGCTTGCGCTGTCCAAGATATGTCCCTGCATGGCGAAATGCAGGTCGTTGAAGCGGAAGCCGCGCGGCAGGTTTAATAAGGTGTCGAGTGCGTAAACGATGAGTTCGTAGCGGTGGCGGCAGTTGGGCGGATACATGCCGCCGTAGCCTGTGGCCTCTTCGATGTCCAACTTGCCCAACAGGCTCGCCCAGCTGTTTGCGCCTTGCGTGTAGTCGGTGGCGGTCAGGCTTTCGTTTTCGGCGACGGAGGTACGCTTGAGGTCGGCAATCAGCCAGTGTGTCCACACGAATCCGCTGGCGGTAATGGCGTCTTTGTCTTCCAAAACGACGGCGAAGGATTTCGTGCCTTCGGGCGCGCCGCTGATTTCAAAGGGAATGGAATAAGTCGGCATATTGTTCGGACTAAACTGACTGCCGCGCTTGCCGTATTTGTCTTCAAATTCGCCGTTGACAATGGCTGAAGTCGTTACCTGCATAGTGTTCTCCTGTGGGGTTGGGGAAGGGGTCGTCTGAAAAAGGAAGGCTTGTTCAGACGGCTGGTGGATTGTCCGGTTTGCCGGGCCGCCGTTTTCAGACGACCTGTTTTTATACCTGCCAGTCTATCGGCGTTATGCCTTTTTCCTGCAAATAGGCATTGGCGCGGGAAAAGTGTTTGCAGCCGAAAAAACCGCGATAGGCAGACAGCGGCGAGGGGTGCGGCGCGCTGAGGACGAGATGGCGGCTGCGGTCGATAAACGCGCCTTTTTTCTGCGCGTGGCTGCCCCAAAGCATGAAGACGACGTGTTCACGGTTTTGGTTGATTTGGTTGACCACTTCGTCGGTAAAGCGTTCCCAACCCAATGTGGCATGGGAATGCGCCTGTCCCGCGCGGACGGTCAGTACGGTATTGAGCAGTAAAACGCCCTGCTCCGCCCAATATTGCAGATAGCCGTGTTGCGGGATACGGAAGCCTTCGATGTCGTCCGCCAGCTCTTTGTAAATATTGGCCAACGAGGGAGGGACGGCGACGCCTTCGCGGACGGAAAACGCCAGCCCGTGCGCCTGTCCTGCACCGTGATACGGGTCTTGCCCCAAAATCACGACTTTGACGTTACCGAATTCGGTTGCTTTAAAGGCGTTGAACACGTCTTCGGCAGGCGGATAGATAATCCTCCCCATGCCGCGCTCTTTCTTGACGGTTTCGATGATGTGTTGGAAATAGGATTCGGACTTTTCCGAGCCGATTGCTTCGTGCCAAGTTTGCATATTGATGCCTTCATGATCGTGAAAAATGATTATAACGCAGCAAAATGGAGATGACGCCTTTTCTGCCGACCTTCCATTTCCTCCGGACGTATCAAATAAAATATTGTCATGATTGAATTGTCAGTCAGCCTTTGTACCGTTATGATTGAGTCTGTCCCACCCGAATCTTAAGGAATCTATATGACTACTTGGTTTATCGTTGCCGCCGCCGTCCTGATTGTCGAGCTGTTTGTCGGTACTGTATATCTCTTGGTTGTCAGCGCGGCTTTGTTCGGCGCGGGATTGGTGTATTGGCTGACCGGTAATACTTCGATTGCCGTCGCTGCGGCAGCCGTTTTATCCGCCGTCGGTATCTGGGTGGTACACAGTAAATTCAAAAAAACTGCGCCCCGCCAAGAATTGAACGATGATTTGGACATCGGACAGACCGTTCAAATCCTCCGCCGCCTTCACGGCGATTGCTATGAAGTTTCGTATCGGGGAACGTACTGGCAGGCACAGGCTGAAAATGCCGATGCCGTTCAGACGACCTCTACCGCCATGATTACCGGTAAAAACGGTAATGTTTTACTCATTCGTTTTAATTGATTGATAAAATCGAAAGGAGCATCATAGGCGAATTAATTACCCTTCCTGAAAATATTCACCTATTAATATTAATTTTTGCTCTCACCGCATAAGGAAAAAACAATGGAATTTTTATACAGTTTCCCCGTCATCCTGTTGCTTGTCGTTGTAATTTTCGGCTTCAAAGCCTTTATCGTCGTGCCACAGCAGGAAGTTTACGTCGTTGAACGCCTCGGCAGATTTCACAACGCGCTGACCGCCGGTCTGAACATCCTGATTCCTTTCGTTGACCGCGTCGCCTATCGCCACTCGCTCAAAGAAGTGCCTTTGGACGTTCCCAGCCAAGTCTGCATCACCCGCGACAACACCCAGCTTACCGTTGACGGCATCATCTACTTCCAAGTAACCGATCCGAAACTCGCTTCTTACGGCTCCAGCAACTATATCATGGCGATTACCCAACTTGCCCAAACCACGCTGCGTTCGGTTATCGGCCGCATGGAGTTGGACAAAACGTTTGAAGAACGCGACGAAATCAACAGCATCGTCGTTTCCGCGCTCGATGAAGCGGCAGGCGCATGGGGCGTGAAAGTATTGCGTTACGAAATCAAAGACTTGGTTCCGCCGCAAGAAATCCTGCGTTCTATGCAGGCGCAAATTACCGCCGAACGTGAAAAACGCGCCCGCATCGCCGAATCCGAAGGCCGCAAAATCGAGCAAATCAACCTTGCCAGCGGTCAGCGCGAAGCGGAAATCCAACAGTCCGAAGGTGAAGCGCAAGCCGCCATCAACGCGTCAAACGGTGAAAAAATCGCCCGCATCAACCGCGCACAAGGTGAAGCCGAAGCCCTGCGTCTGGTTGCCGAAGCCAACGCCGACGCCATCCGCAAAATCGCCGAGGCAGTCCGCTCAGAGGGCGGCTCAGAAGCCGTCAACCTGAAAGTTGCCGAGCAATATGTCGCCGCCTTCAGCAATCTGGCAAAAGAAAGCAACACGCTGATTATGCCTGCCAACGTCGCCGACATCGGCAGCCTGGTTTCAGCCGGACTGAAGATTATCGACAGCAACAAAGCGGCAAAATAAACCTTACGTTTTGCCACAAGGTCGTCTGAAAACGAGTGCAACGCGTTTCGCTACCATAAACAGCGGATTTCGCCAAACCGTTTTTCAGACGACCTTTATTCACATGATGGCAGACAGGATGCCCATCTGACCAAGCTTCAATATAGTGGATTAAATTTAAATCAGGACAAGGCGACGAAGCCGCAGACAGTACAGATAGTACGGAACCGATTCACTTGGTGCTTCAGCACCTTAGAGAATCGTTCTCTTTGAGCTAAGGCGAGGCAACGCCGTACTGGTTTAAAGTTAATCCACTATACATTCTGATTGTTACCCAAGACCAATTCAATGACTCAGAAAACACACACCATCAAAACCTACCTCGTCGGCGGCGCCGTCCGCGATTATCTTTTGGGTTTGCCCGTCAAAGACCGAGACTGGGTGGTCGTCGGCGCTGACGCACAAACCATGCTGGCGCAAGGCTTCCAGCCGGTCGGCAAAGATTTTCCCGTGTTCCTCCACCCCGAAACCCACGAAGAATACGCCCTCGCCCGCACCGAACGCAAAACTGCCAAGGGCTATGCCGGATTCAGTTTTCACGCCGACAAAGACGTTACGCTGGAGCAGGATTTGATGCGCCGCGACCTGACCATCAACGCGATGGCGCAGGATTCAGACGACCTCATCATCGACCCCTTCGGCGGGCAACAGGATTTGGCGGCGGGCATTTTGCGCCACGTCTCGCCCGCTTTTGCCGAAGACCCCGTCCGCATCCTGCGTACCGCCCGCTTCGCCGCGCGCTACGGGTTTGAAATCGCCGAAGAAACCATGAAACTGATGCGGCAGATGGTGGAAAACGGCGAAGCGGACGCTTTAGTTGCCGAACGCGTCTGGCAGGAGTTGGCGAAAGGTTTGATGGAAAAAAATCCCCGAAAGATGATTGAAGTGTTGCGCGAATGCGGCGCGCTCAAAGTCTTGCTGCCCGAAGTCGACGCCCTTTTCGGCGTACCGCAACGCGCCGACTACCATCCCGAAATCGACAGCGGCATCCATACCCTGATGACGCTGCAACGCGCCGCCGATATAGGTCTGAGCCTGCCCGAACGCTACGCTGCCCTGCTGCACGATTTGGGCAAAGCCAAAACCCCGCCCGAAATCCTGCCCAAACACCACGGACACGACCTTAATGGCGTCGAGCCCGTACGCGAAGTCAATCAGCGGCTGCGCGCGCCGAAACATTGTTCCGAGCTTGCCGAACTTGTCTGCCGATGGCACATCATGTTCCACCAGGTCGAGCAATTCAAAAACAAAACCATCTTAAGCGTCCTGAAAAAAACCGATGCTTTCAGACGACCCGAACGCTTCGCCGCCGCCCTGAACGTCTGCATTGCCGACAAACAAGGTCGTCTGAACCGCGAAAACGCTCCCTACCCGCAACGCGCGCACTGGCTCGCCCTACTTGAAGCCGCCAACCAAGTGGATTCGGGCAAAATCGCCGCCGAATGCCGCACACAGGGAAAAGCGCACCTTATCGCCGAAGAAATCGACCGGGCGCGGTTGGCTCAAATCGCCCCGCTGCAAAAAGCGTATCAGGCGGCGCAAGACAAAACAGAAAGACATTAAAATGCCCAATGCAGCGACTTTTAAAGTTTTGAGGACGATACCCAACCCAAGCTTTGAAACAGCCGCCGCCATATCCGCTATAATCTGCCTCTCAGCCATTCCGTTCCAAATATAAAAATCATGATCCTACAAACCGATTTATTGCCTAAAATCAACAACGAAGATTATCAACGCCTCATCCTCAAACACAGCGTAGAATTCAGCGAAGGCGAAATCCGCCTGCTGAACGAAATCCTCGAAAAATTCACCTTCGACGTCGTTCAGGCTCAGGCATTGGCGCAGGCGGTGATGCAGCAGGTGCGCTTCGACCCCAACGCCTACCACATCGACAGCGACGACGAAGACACCACAGGCATCTGCCCCCACTGCATCAACCCGCCCATGCCGCCCCTGCGCGATTACCTCGTTTGGCGCGAAACACGCGGCTAAACCCCTTTCAAAAAGGTCGTCTGAAAGCGGCAAACCGATTTTCAGACGACCCCAAACCCACCGGAAAACCCATGCTGCAAACCGACAACCTGACCGCCGCCCAGCCCCAGCGCATCATCACCGCCCAAAGCATCTCCTCGCAGGAAGAGTTGCTCGAACGCGCCCTGCGCCCTAAAACGCTGGACGACTATATCGGGCAAGACAAAGCCAAAGAACAGCTCGCCATCTTCATCCAAGCCGCCAAAAAACGCGGCGAAGCCCTAGACCACACCCTGCTCTTCGGCCCGCCTGGGCTGGGCAAAACCACATTGGCACACATCATCGCCAAAGAGCTGGGCGTCAACCTGCGCCAAACCAGCGGCCCCGTCCTCGAACGCGCCGGCGACCTTGCCGCCCTTCTGACCAACCTCGAGCCGCACGACGTATTGTTTATCGACGAAATCCACCGCCTCAGCCCCGTCGTCGAAGAAATCCTCTACCCCGCGCTCGAAGACTACCAACTCGACATCATGATAGGCGAAGGCCCTGCCGCCCGTTCCGTCAAAATCGACCTACCGCCCTTCACGCTCGTCGGCGCAACCACCCGCGCAGGTATGCTGACCAACCCTCTGCGCGACCGCTTCGGTATCGTTGCCCGCTTGGAGTTTTATCAAAATCAAGACCTTGCCACTATTGTCAGTCGTTCCGCGCAATTACTGCAACTCGACATGGGCGAAGAAGGCGCGATGGAAGTCGCCAAACGAAGCCGCGGCACGCCCCGCATCGCCAACCGCCTGCTGCGCCGCGTACGCGATTTTGCCGATGTGAAAAACAACGGCGTAATTGATGCTGCCATCGCCGATGCCGCTTTAAGCATGCTGGATGTGGACGCGCAAGGTTTGGACGTCATGGACAGAAAATTCCTCGAAGCCATCCTGCACAAATTCAGCGGCGGTCCCGTCGGCCTTGATAATGTTGCCGCCGCCATCGGCGAATCCACGGACACCATCGAGGACGTTATCGAACCCTACCTCATCCAACAAGGCTTCCTGCAACGTACCCCCCGCGGCAGAATGGCCACCGAACGCACCTACCTGCACTTCGGCTTGAAAATGGAAAAATAAGCGTATTGAAATGAAGAAAGGTCGTCTGAAACCGGATTTGTGGTTTTCAGACGACCTTTTGTTATCGGCGTAGTTGGTGCGGATAGGCTTCAAGGCAGAGCAAGGCAATCCATCCCGAAATGGTATAAATGGTATAGAGATTGAGAAACGATTTGCCATGCAGTTCAGCACATTAGGCCACAGAAGCCAATTCTTTCCTCATGGCATCAATCACCGCCTTATAGTCCGGCTTGCCAAAGATGGCGGAACCTGCCACAAAAGTATCGGCACCCGCCGCCGCGACGGCAGCGATATTGTCGGTTTTAATACCGCCGTCCACCTCGATGGCGATGTGCCGTCCGCTTTGCGCTTCGTACCGATCCAACATCGCCCGCACTTGACGGATTTTTTCAAGGGTATGCGAGATGAAGCTTTGTCCGCCGAAACCGGGGTTGACCGACATCAACAATACCATGTCCAACCTGTCCAATACATTTTCCAAAACGTAGGCGGGAGTGGCCGGATTCAACACCAATCCTGCCTGACAGCCCGCATCTTTAATCAGGCTGAGGCTGCGGTCGATATGGCGGCTGGCTTCGGGATGAAACGTGATAATCGACGCCCCTGCTTTGGCAAATGCCTGAATCAGATCGTCAACGGGTTCGACCATCAGATGCACATCAATCGGCACGGTGGCATAAGGCTTCAACGCCGCGCAGACCATAGGGCCGAAAGTCAGATTCGGCACATAATGATTGTCCATCACGTCGAAATGAATCAAATCGGCTCCCGCTTCGATAACTTTCGTTACTTCTTCACCCAAACGGGCAAAATCGGCGGATAAGATGCTGGGCGCAATACGGAAATTGTGGTTCATAGAAATCCAGTCGGATGGTGTGGTTTGATAAACGGATAATTTTTCGTATTCTACCACCAACGCCTCACGCAACACTAACTATGCATTATTAATATTTAACAAAAGTAAGCATATGCATAAATAATTATAGGTTAAGGATATGTTTTGTCAGAAATAAAATAAAGATATGAAGTTAACAAAAGTTAACTGGAGGGATACTGCCTTTCACACGCTAATCGGGTATATTTGCGCGGTTACGGAAACTAGGAAAACGCTGTGTCTGTCGGATTCAAATCTTATTTACCCCTCTGTGCATTATCGGTTGCGCTGCTGACAGCTGTCGGTCAAGCGCACGCCGGCCCCCAATATATTAAGCTGGACGATTTTCAAGCCAATTGCGACATCCGCTCCCTTAATCTGACGCAAGACCAACACAATGCTTTGCGCCGTATCCGTAATGATTACAAACAGGCATCGGACAAAGCATACCGTAAACTCGTCCGCACAGACCGTAACCGCCGCCAAGTCATTATGAAAATCCTTGCGGCAGATAATTTCGATCAAAATAACGCCCGCGATTATGTCGAAACCCGCTACTTATCGAGTATGGATTTCGCTGTCGAAGAATTGGAAATCCAACACCGCTTCTACCACCTGCTCAATCCGCGCCAACGCCAGATTTGGCTCTCTTCCTGCCTTCGCTGACATCTCGCTTTCCTGATTGGTCCGTACAAAAAGGTCGTCTGAAATCCTGTTTCAGACGACCTTTTAAACGATATGGCGATTCAAAGCGATGCGGCCGGAAGAAATTGAACCGGAAAAAGCTTTCCCTACCCTTATCCTCCCGCAGATTTCAGTACGGCAGACCTATTTCCCAAAAACTCAATCCAAAACCCGTTGTTCCGGCAAACGCCCTGCCCAATCGCACGCAAACTGCCAAGCCGAACGCCCCGAGCGGTTGCCGCGCATTTGAGCCCATTGCAACGCCGCCTTGCGCGCCGTTTCATCAAAATCCACGCCGAAGTCGCCCATCCAATTTTCGACCGCTTGGAGGTAGTCGTTTTGATCGAACGGATAAAAACTTAACCACAAACCGAAACGGTCGGACAGGGAAATTTTTTCCTCAACAGCTTCTTTTTGATGAATTTCGCCGCGTATGCCCGTTGTTCCAATATTTTCGTCCATATATTCGGGCATCAGGTGGCGCCGGTTGGACGTCGCGTACACCAACACGTTGCTGCATCTTTGCGACAAACCGCCGTCCAATGCGGTTTTTAGGGCTTTGTAGGTTTCATCACCGGTTTCAAACGATAGGTCATCGCAGAATACGATGAATTTCTCGGGACGGTCTTTTAGCAAGGAAAGCAGCGCGGGCAGGCTGACCAAATCGCTCTTATCTACTTCAATCAGACGCAGCCCTTGCTCGGCATATTCGTGCAACAAGGCTTTGACCAACGAGGATTTACCCGTTCCGCGCGAGCCGCTCATCAAAACATTATTCGCGGAGCGGCCTGCCAAAAACTGCTCGGTATTACGTTTGAGCTTTTCGGTTTGCGTCCCGACGGCAGCCAGACGGTCAAGCGGGAATGTATGCGGGTTTGGCAGGCTCTCCAAAATCCCTTTTTTACCGACGCTGTGCCAACGGTAAGCCAAAGCGTTCCAGTCGGTTTTGCCGGGTTTTTCGGGCAGTACCAAATCAAGACGGTCCAAAACGGAATAGGCTTTTTGCAAAAAGGCGGCAAGTTTCATATGTGCTCCTATTGTCCTGATATAGCAGGATTTTGCTGCGCCATCACGCGCATCACGGTATCGACAACGGCTTGGGTTTGCGGATCGATTTCGATATTGATGACGTCGCCCTCTTTCCGGCTGCCAAACAAAGTGCGCGTCAAAGTTTCCGGAATCAGGTGGACATTGAATTCCGTTTCGGTAACGTCGCCTATGGTCAGGCTGCAACCGTCCAAGCCGACAAAGCCTTTGCTCAAAATATAAGGTTTGAGCTCGGGTGGCAGTGCAAACCATACCGTGCGGTTAAACTCGCTGCGTTCTATCCGCGTAATCTGCGCAGTCGTCATGATATGCCCGCTCATGACGTGTCCGCCGATTTCATCGCCGAAACGGGCGGCACGTTCGAGGTTGACGGCATCTCCCGTTTTCAGACGACCCAAATTGGTCTTTTCCAAGGTTTCTTTCATCAAATCAAAGCTGACCGTATCGCCGTCGATTTGGGTAATGGTCAGGCAGCAGCCGTTGTTGGCGACGGATGCACCGATTTGCAGATGCTCGGTCATCTCATCGGGCAGTTTGACGACATGGGTACGGAAATCAGCGGACGGTTCGCGGATAGCGATGATTTCGCCGACACCTTGGACGATACCTGTAAACATGGGAGATTCTCCAATCGGTTTATTTGATGCGTTTGAAAACCAAATCCCAAACGCCGTGCCCCAAACGTTTGCCGCGGGCTTCAAATTTCGTTTCGGGACGGTAGTCGGGCGTAGGCGCGTAATCAGCGGCGGTATTTTGCAAATTGTCAAAACCGCTCAACACTTCCAGCATCTGCTGCGCGTATTCTTCCCAATCGGTCGCCAGATGGATATAACCACCGACTTTCAGCTTGGGCAGCAGTTTCTGCACAAACGGCGTTTGCACCAAGCGGCGTTTGTTATGGCGTTTTTTGTGCCAGGGGTCGGGAAAGAAAATGTGGATGCCGTCGAGCACGTCGTCTGAAAGCATATTTTCGACCACTTCGACCGCATCGTGCCGCATCACGCGGATATTGCCGATGTGTTCTTCTTCAATCAATTTCAAAATGTTGCCGACGCCGGGACCATGTACATCAATCGCCAAAAAGTCGGTATCAGGCAGGCGCTTGGCGATTTCAACAGTCGCCACGCCCATGCCGAAACCGATTTCCAACACCTTGGGACGGTCGCTGCCGAAACGCTGATTCAAGTCCAACACGGAATCTTGGTAATCGATGCCGAATTGCGGCCACATCGTATCAATGGCACGCTGCTGCGCCGCAGTCATATGCCCTTGACGCAACACAAAGCTGCGGATGGAGCGTTTGTGCGCTTCAGGAACGGTGGAATCCGGAGTTATTTCGTTCATAAATCATTTCTTGTATCTGATAAAACTGGGGAAAGGTCGTCTGAAAATCTGCGATATGGTTTCAGGCGACCTCTGAATGTATGGGGTCAACCGTTAAACGGTTCGGTTTATCGTTGATGAATAAGCATGAGACAAGCTGCTGACAGTATCAATCCTGCCGAACTCGTTTGTTTGCTGTTTTAAAGCATGACTAAATGGCTCACTTGGAGCTTAGGCACGCATTCTTGTTCATTCATTATATAGTGGATTAAATTTAAATCAGGACAAGGCGACGAAGCCGCAGACAGTACAGATAGTACGGAACCGATTCACTTGGTGCTTCAGCACCTTAGAGAATCGTTCTCTTTGAGCTAAGGCGAGGCAACGCCGTACTGGTTTAAAGTTAATCCACTATATCGTTAATGAAATCACTATCACTGACAATATTCTGTTTGACGAAAAGGTCGTCTGAAAGATTCAGACGACCTTTGACTGATAAATGCAATATCAGCAGTTTAATTCAACTGACTGAATACACTTATTTTTTCTTTTGAGCCGGCAGGTCGGTACAAGTACCCAGCGCCACTTCGGCAGCCATACCGATGGATTCGCCCAAGGTCGGGTGCGGGTGGATGGTTTTGCCGATGTCTTCAGCGTCGCAGCCCATTTCGATGGCCAGACAGATTTCGCCAATCATATCGCCGCCGTTCGGACCGACGATACCGCCGCCGATGATACGGCCGGTTTCGGCATCAAAAATCAGCTTGGTGAAGCCGTTATCGCAACCGTTGGCAATCGCACGGCCGGAAGCCGCCCACGGGAAGTTGGCTTTGGTGATTTTGCGGCCGGATGCTTTGGCAGACAATTCGGTTTCGCCAACCCATGCCACTTCGGGAGCGGTGTAAGCCACACCCGGAATCACGCGTGCATCGAAGTAAGCTTTGTGTCCGGCGCAGTTTTCAGCGGCAACGTGACCTTCATGAACGGCTTTGTGTGCCAGCATAGGCTGACCGACGATGTCGCCGATGGCGTAGATGTGCGGCACATTGGTACGCATTTGTTTGTCGACTTCGATGAAGCCGCGATCGGTTACGGCAACGCCTGCTTTTTCGGCGCTGATGAGTTTGCCGTTAGGCGCACGGCCGGCGGCAACCAATACAGCATCGTAGCGTTGCGGTTCTTTCGGCGCGTTCGCACCTTCGAAGGTAACGTAAACGCCGTCTTCTTTCGGCTCGACTGCAACGGTTTTGGTGTTGATCATGATGTTGTCAAAACGGTATTCGTTTTGTTTTTGCCATACTTTTACCAAATCGCGGTCTGCACCTTGCATCAGGCCGTCCATCATTTCAACGACGTCAAGGCGTGAACCCAGCGTGCTGTAAACCGTACCCATTTCGAGGCCGATGATACCGCCGCCGATAATCAACAGCTTGCCCGGTACTTCTTTCAGAGCCAAAGCGCCACTGGAATCGATGATGCGCGGATCTTCAGGGATAAACGGCAGCTTGGTTACGCGGCTGCCCGCTGCGATGATACAGTTTTTGAACGCAACGATTTTTTTCTCGCCGGTAGGCGTAGCTTGCTCGTACACGTCGCCAGTAGTCAACGACACTTCCAAGTGATGCGGATCCAAGAATTGACCATCGCCTTGGATAACGTCCACTTTACGGCCTTTTGCCATGCCTGCCAAACCGGTAGTCAGGCGGGAAACCACGCCTTCTTTGTAGCCGCGCAGCATGTCGATATCGAGTTCAGGCTCGGGGTATTTGATGCCGTTGGCAGCCAAGTGGCGCACTTCGTCAATAACGGCAGCGTTATGCAACAAGGCTTTGGAAGGGATACAGCCGACGTTCAAGCAAACGCCGCCCAAGGTTTTGTAACGCTCAACGATGGCAACTTTCAGACCTTCATCGGCTGCGGCAAATGCAGCGGAGTAACCGCCAGGACCGCCACCCAATACGACTACGTCGTACTCAGCATCGGCAGAACCGCCGAATTGCGCCGCTTGCGGTGCAGGAGCGGCAGCTTTGGGGGCTTCTTGCGCAGGGGCAGCAGCAGGTGCTTCGGCTTTAGGAGCGGCAGTCGCGCCTTCGGCTTCAACGACTACAATCAAGCCGCCTTCGGAGATTTTGTCGCCGACTTTAACTTTGACTTCTTTGACCACGCCCGCAACTTCGGCAGGCACGTCCATCGTCGCTTTGTCGGTTTCCAAGGTAATCAGGGTATCGTCAACGGCGATAGTGTCGCCTACGTTCACTTCAACCGCGATAATATCTACATTTTCGTGTCCGCCAATGTCGGGCACTTTCAATTCAACTAAGCTCATGTCTAATCTTTCTGAATGATATTCGGACTTCTGTTTTCAGACGACCTGTCAGGTTGTTTGCCGAAGGTCGTCTGAAATACGCTCGGATTACAGGGTAATACGGCGGAAGTCTTTCAACAGGTTCGCCAGGAATACGGTGAAGCGCATACCAGCGGCACCGTCGATGACGCGGTGGTCGAAGGACAGGCTCAACGGACACATCAGGCGTGGAGCGAACTCTTTGCCGTTCCAAACCGGTTTGATTTGGGATTTGCACACGCCCAAGATAGCAACTTCAGGTGCGTTCACAATCGGAGTAAAGCCTGTACCGCCGATGCCGCCCAAGCTGGAAATGGTAAAGCAGGCGCCTTGCATTTCTTGCGGTTTGAGCTTGCCTTCGCGGGCTTTTTTAGACAATTCGGTCAGCTCTTGGCTGATTTCTTTCAGACCTTTTTGATCCACGTCTTTGATTACGGGAACAACCAAGCCGTTCGGCGTATCAGCTGCGAAACCGATGTTGAAGTAGTTTTTCAGAACCAGATTATCGCCATCCAAAGAAGCGTTGAATTCTGGGAAGGCTTTCAGCGCGGAAACAGAGGCTTTGATGATGAACGCCAACGGAGACAGTTTCACGCCTTCACGTTCCCACTCTTTGTTCAGCTGTTTGCGGAATTCTTCCAGTTCGGTCATGTCCGCTTCTTCGTGAACGGTAACGTGCGGAATGACTACCCAGTTGCGGGACAGGTTTTGACCGGAAATTTTCTTAATACGGGACAATTCTTTAACTTCGACATTACCGAATTTGGAGAAGTCCACTTTAGGCCACGGCAGCAAGTCCAGACCGCCGCCCAAAGATGCGCCGGCAGCAGCAGGTTTCGCCGCACCGCCTTGCATTACAGATTTCACAAAGGCTTTAATGTCGTCGCCCATGATACGGCCTTTCAAGCCGGTACCCTTGACTTGACCCAAATCCACGCCCAATTCGCGCGCCAGTTTGCGCGCGGAAGGACCGGCGTGTGCTTTGGCGAAAGCGGCTTCGTCGATTTTGGCAGCGGCAGGTGCAGGTGCGGCAACAGGAGCCGGAGCGGCGGCAGGCGCGGCAGCCGGAGCAGGTGCTGCTGCCGGTGCGGCGGCTTGGGCAGGCGCGGGAGCGGCGGCAGAACCGGCGGTTTCCACTTCGATAATGGCAGTACCTTCGGATACTTTGTCGCCGACTTTCAGGAATACGGCTTTAACGACACCAGCGGCAGTACAAGGTACGTCCATAGTCGCTTTGTCGGTTTCCAAAGTAATCAGCGTGTCGTCTTCAGCAACAGTGTCGCCAACTTTAACTTCAACGGCGATTACATCTACATCAGTATGACCGCCAATATCAGGAACGGCTACTTGAACGGTTGCACCGCCTGCGGGAGCGGCAGCGGGTACAGCGGCAGGCGCAGGTTGTGCTTCAGCCGCAGGAGCCGGAGCAGCCTCAGCAGCGGCAGCACCGGTTTCAACGGTCAGAATTACGCCGCCTTCGGAGATTTTGTCGCCGACTTTGACTTTCACTTCTTTCACAACGCCTGCTGCATCGGCAGGTACGTCCATAGTGGCTTTGTCGGTTTCCAGTGTAATCAGGGTGTCGTCAACGGCGATGGTGTCGCCCGCTTTGACTTCTACTGCGATGATATCGACGTTTTCATGACCGCCGATATCGGGTACTTTGATTTCTACGATACTCATTTGAGTTCCTTTGATGATTTCGGTTTGAGGTCGTCTGAAAAACAGTTTCAGACGACATCACTTATGTTTTCCGGCACGGATAACCATTTCCAGAGCAGCCTTTCTGCACTTCGAGCTTTTTGCACGACTTGCGCCCGCTGCTTGTTAACTGGAAGTTTATCCGTTATACAAACCGTCAACGTATTCTTGATTCAGACGACCCCGCAAGCAAATTGACTTTGAGGTCGTCTGAAAACAGGATTAGCGTTTCCAGCTTGGAGCCACGTCGGCATTGATGCCGTATTTTTCGATGGCTTGCTGAACGGTTTCTTTGCTGACTTTGCCTTGTTCTGCTAATGCGCTCAATGCTGCCACGGCAACGTTGTAGCGGTCCACTTCAAAGAAGCGGCGTAGGTTGGCACGGCTGTCGGAACGGCCGAAACCATCGGTACCCAAGACATGGTAGTCGTTCGGGATGTACGCGCGGATACGGTCGGCATAGCTGCGGATATAGTCGGTAGCGGCGATAACCGGACCATCATGACCTTGCAGTTGAGAGGTCACGAAAGGCACTTTTTCAGCTTCCAGCGGATGCAGGCGGTTGAAACGTTCTGCTTCGATGGCATCGCGGTGCAACAGGTTGAAGGACGGGCAAGACCAAATATCTGCTTCTACGCCGAAGTCGGCTTTCAACAATTCGGCACCGGCAATCACTTCTTGCAGGATGGTACCGGAACCCATCAATTGAACTTTCTTGTCGCCTTTACCGCCGGCTTTCAGCAAGTACATACCTTTCAGGATGTCTTGTTCCACGCCTTCGGGCATATCCGGGTGAGTGTAGTTCTCGTTCATCAAGGTGATGTAGTAGAACACGTCTTCATGGTTGACGTACATACGGCGCAGGCCATCATGTACGATAACGGCCACTTCATATTGGAAGGTCGGATCGTATGTTACGCAGTTCGGGATCAAATCAGCTTGAATGTGGCTGTGGCCGTCTTCGTGCTGCAGGCCTTCACCGTTCAAGGTCGTACGGCCAGCAGTACCGCCCAAAAGGAAGCCGCGCGCGTGCATATCGCCGGCTGCCCATGCCAAGTCGCCGACGCGTTGGAAACCGAACATAGAGTAGTAAATGTAGAACGGAATCATCGCGAAGTCGCTGTTGGCATAGCTGGTCGCCGCTGCAATCCAGTCAGCCATCGCGCCTGGCTCGTTAATACCTTCTTGCAGGATTTGACCGTCAACAGACTCTTTATAGAACATCAATTGGTCTTTGTCTTGCGGGGTGTATTGTTGGCCTTTCGGATTCCAAATACCGTATTGTCGGAACATACCTTCCATACCGAAGGTACGGCTTTCGTCAGGAACGATAGGTACGACGCGTTTGCCAATTTTTTTGTCTTTCAACAGAGTAGACAAAATGCGGACAAATGCCATAGTGGTCGAGAATTCACGGTCGCCGCTGGATTTCAGTTGAGTCTCAAATGCAGACAACTCAGGCACTTCCAGAACTTCTTGGGTAGGCTTGCGTTGAGGCAGGTAGCCGCCCAAAGCTTCGCGGCGTGCGTGCAGGTATTTGTACTCTTCACTGTCGGGAGCAAAAGTCAGGTAAGGCAGATCGCCGCTGTCGATTTGCTCGTCGGTAACCGGAATGTCAAAGCGGTCGCGGAATTGTTTCAGAGACGCTTTGTCCATTTTTTTGGCTTGGTGGGCAACGTTTTGACCTTCACCGGATGCACCCATACCATAACCTTTAATGGTTTTTGCCAAAATTACGGTAGGTTTGCCGTCTGCATGGTTAGCTGCGCGGTCATAAGCGTTGTACACTTTTTGAGGGTCGTGGCCGCCGCGGTTCAATGCCCAAATTTCGTCATCGGTCATATCGGCAACCAATGCTTTCAATTCAGGGGTATTGAAGAAGTGTTCGCGCACGTACGCGCCGTCTTTGGATTTGTAAGTTTGGTAGTCGCCGTCCAAACATTCTTCCATGCGTTTGCGCAGGATGCCGTCTTTGTCTTTTGCCAAGAGGCGGTCCCAACGGCGACCCCAAATGACTTTGACAACATTCCAGCCGGCACCGGCAAAGTTGCCTTCCAATTCTTGGATGATTTTGCCGTTACCGCGGACAGGACCGTCCAAACGTTGCAGGTTACAGTTGATGACGAAAATAAGGTTGTCCAAACCTTCGCGTGCTGCCAATGCGATGGCGCCTTGCGATTCAGGTTCATCCATTTCGCCGTCGCCGCAGAAACACCATACTTTACGGCCTTTGGTTTTTGCCAGGCCGCGGGATTCCAAGTATTTCAGGAAACGGGCTTGGTAAATCGCCATGATCGGACCCAAACCCATAGATACGGTCGGAAATTGCCAGAAATCAGGCAGCAAGTGCGGATGAGGGTAAGAAGGCAGACCATGTCCGTCCACTTCCTGACGGAAATTATTCAGTTGGTCTTCAGTCAGACGGCCTTCAACGAAAGCGCGGGCATAGATGCCTGGAGAAACGTGGCCTTGGAAGAATACCAAATCACCTTCTTCGCCTTCGCCTTTAGCCTTCCAGAAGTGGTTGAAACCCACTTCGTACATGGTTGCTGCGGATTGGAAAGATGCGATATGACCACCCAGCTCCAAATCTTTTTTACCGGCGCGCAATACGATGGCGGCGGCGTTCCAGCGCACGAATGCACGGATGCGGTGTTCGATGTTTTGGTCGCCCGGAATGCCTTTTTCGTCTTCAACCGAAACGGTATTCAAATACGGGGTGGTTGTGCCGTGAGGCATACGGACGCCTTTATCGCGGCTGTATTTAACCAGATGCTCCAACAGGTATTGTGCGCGTTCGCTGCCTTCGTATTCTAGAACTGAGCTTAACGCGTCCAACCACTCTTGGGTTTCAATCGGGTCAACATCGTGTAATTGGGTGGACATAGTATCTATCCTTATGTTGAGTGTTATTCAATGACAGAGGGTTATACCCCTAATGTTTTCGTTTGCGAAAATTGATATACAAAAACGAAAATTCCTAAAATTAAATCAAACGCAAAACCACAATTACCCTAATATTATCAATTAATTAAAAATAAAATTGAAAATAAAGGGCGCAATGAGTCATTTATTTGAATTTATTCCGCCTCAAATCGTATCAGTAATTGGAATAACTGGCAAATTACAATTTATAACATCGGTTTTATTCTGAACAATGGGCATATGGATTTGATTAAATTCTGATCGTTTTTAAACAAAAAAGAAAATTTTTAGATTGATTATTTTCTAAAACCAACAAACGGTCGTATTTTCCATTATCCGTCGAATAGAAATACTTCATCAAATTTGTTAACAGTTAAATAAAATCAATCAAATTCAGACGAGCCATTCCGTTAATGCAGCCTCCAAGCGTTTCAGCCCTTCTGCCATATCTTCATCGTTGAGCAGCAGGCTGGGGGCGAAACGGACGACATCGGCTCCGGCAACCAATACCATCAAGCCGTGCTTCAGCGCGGCGGCAGTAATTTCTGAAGCGCGGCCTTGGTATTGGTCCGCCAGCACGCAGCCGATGAGCAGCCCCATGCCGCGGACTTCTTTAAATACGCCGGTTTTCTCGCCTAATCCCCGCAAGGTCGTCTGAAATTTTTGTCCTTGTTTTTCCACGTGCGCCAAGGTTTCGGGCGCGTTGATGATGTCGAACGCGCGGCTGCCGACGGCGCACGCCATCGGATTGCCGCCGAAAGTCGAACCGTGCGTCCCCGGCCCGAAGGTCGGGGCGATTTTATCGGTGGTCAGAATCGCACCGATGGGGAAGCCGCCACCCAATGCTTTGGCGGAGCTGATGATGTCGGGCGTAATGCCGTAATGCTCGTAGGCAAACAGTTTGCCCGTATGCCCCATACCGGTTTGCACTTCGTCCAAAATCAGCAATGCGCCGTGTTCATCGCACAAACGGCGCGCAGCTTGCAGATATTCCTGCGTGGCAGGCAGGATGCCGCTTTCGCCTTGAATCGGCTCGATGATTACGGCGCAAGTGTTTTCGTTGATGGCAGCTTCCAATGCGGCAATATCGTTGAACGGAACGTGGGTGATGCCTTGCGGCAGCGGCGCGTAGTCTTTGCTGTATTTGGGCTGGCCGCCGACCGATACGGTAAACAATGTGCGACCGTGGAAGCTGTTCAGGCAGGAGATGATTTCGGTTTTGTGTCCGCCAAAATGATCGCGACCGTATTTGCGCGCCAGTTTCAGCGCGGCTTCGTTGGCTTCAGCGCCGGAATTGCAGAAAAACACTTTGTCGGCGAAGGTATGCTCTACCAGCTTTTGCGCCAATTCCTGCGCGGATTTAGTGGTGTATATATTGGAAATGTGCCACAATTTTTGCGACTGCTCCGCCAGTGCGGCAACCAAATCGGGATGACAGTGTCCCAACGCATTGACCGCAATGCCGCCCGACAAGTCGATGTATTCACGGCCTTCAGCATCCCAGACGCGGCTGCCGAGAGCGCGTTCGGGAATCATGGGGGCGAATGAAAAATTGGGGGTCAGGTAGTTTTGCATCCGATTTCCTTTGCGGTTTTAAGTCTGATGTATAGTCAATGAAAGGCGTTGCTTCGTATGGTCTCGTCCGACAGGGTATGAGACATTTCCTATCTGGATTGTCTTTGAACCGAATACAACAACGCCATTGCAGATATAGTGGATTAACTAAATCAGGACAAGGCGACGAAGCCACAGACAGTACAGATAGTACGGAACCGATTCACTTGGTGCTTCAGCACCTTAGAGAATCGTTCTCTTTGAGCTAAGGCGAGGCAACGCCGTACTGGTTTAAAGTTAATCCACTATATTGAGTCAATTCGTCGATTATGCGCCGATTAAGACAATGTGTCATCCGCAGCCGGACCCAAATATTTAGATCATGCAACCACCATCAACAAAGGTCGTCTGAAAACACAGATTTAATCTGCTAAACGTTTTCAGACGACCTTTTTGCGTAACATTCACGCCAAGCTTTAGCTTTAATAGCTCAGTCAAAGCGAGGACTGAGCATCTCTATCCCTTTGTTTCAGATTGATTTCTGCCAAACACATTTCTGCCGCCGTCAAACCCGACTGTACCGCCGCTTCCAGCGTAGCCGGATAGCGCGGGTGCAGGTAGTCGCCTGCCGGATAGATGCGCCGCTGGTGCAACCAAGCAAAGTCAGGAGTGGCGAAATCGGGCATACAGGCTGTGGTCGCGCGTTTTTCGGTGATGACGCGGACGGCTTCGGGTTCGTCCAAATAAGGGCAGATGCGTTTTACATCGGCATGGACTTTCTCTGCCCATTCTTGGCTTTTGAACGCGCCGACATGGTCGGAAACGCTGATGACGGCGGCGACTTCGTTTGCCGGCAAACCGAGTGCACCACGATACACCAGCCATTGTGCCGTACCGTCGGCAAATCCGGTCAGCGGCGCGGGCAGATGGACGGGAACGGCATAGCGCAAATAGACGGTGGTAATTGAGTGGTATTGGAGATTTTGATAGGTCGTCTGAATATAGTCCGGGGTATCTTCAGGGAAAAGATGAACGGCATGATACGGCGCAACCGCAACAATAACGGCATCAAAAATCTCATCATTCACAACAACGCGTCCGTCAGGAAGGTTTTTCAGACGACCTACGCGGGTTTCAAGACGGATGTCCGCACCGCATTGCTTGAGTTTTGCCACCGCAGGCTCGGCGATGATTGCGCCCAAATCGCGCTTGGGTAAAAGGTAGTCGCTGCCGAATTTATCCGCCCATACGCCGTCGGACAAAACATTGCACAACACCCGCAAACTTGCATGTTCCAAGGGCGTATTGAGTGCGCCCCACACCAACGGCTGCCAAAATTCTGCAACCAGCCTGCGCGGGACATTGCGCTGCCGCAGCCATTGGGCAACAGCCAAATCAGCGCGCTTGCCGCGTGCGTAATGCTGCAACGCAGCCATATCGGATAACAGCCTGATTTTCAGCAAAAACGAAACGTTTTTAGCACGCAATATGCCGGTCAAAATATGCAGCGGCGAAAGAAAGTTGGTACTTTGAAACTGCAAACCTTCATACATATGCCATTGCAGCGGCAAACGGCAAAAAGCGGCTTCAGGGACGGCACCGATGTGCTCCATCAGCGTCAACACACCATGATATGCGCCGAGCAAGATATGCTGCCCATTGTCCAAAAAACTGAATCCGTCAGCGCTCCCAGCCAAAGTACGCGCCCGTCCGCCCGCCTGCCGACCGGCTTCAAACACAGTAACATCAACACGGCGCGCCAACGACACTGCAGCAGACAAACCTGCCCAGCCTGCGCCGACGACGGCAATTTTCGGGCGAAGATGCGGAGTATTCATGGCTTAAATCCGAATAACCAGGTTTTCAGGGCAATACGCTTTTTGCGCGGCGAAGGAATGGCAATTTTATAAGTCAGGACGTTTTGCGCGCCATCACGATCGATTTCGTTCAACAGCGCGTAATAAATCGCCGCCATCACCAACCCGACTTTTTGGGATTTTTTATCGGCAGCAGGCAACAGCGACATCGCCTCACGATAAGTCTCGCGAGCGCGTGAAACTTGAAAACGCATCAATTCGGCAAAATTATCCGTCGGCTTACACTGCATAATCACGCTTGCAGGTACATCAAACCGCTGCATTTCCTCCATCGGCAGGTAAATCCGACCGTTTCTCGCATCCTCGCCGACATCGCGGATAATGTTCGTCAGTTGCAGCGCAAGCCCCATCTTATCGGCGTATTCCAGCGTTCGGTCGTCTGAAAATCCCAAAATCCGCGCAATTAGGCAACCGACTACACCTGCGACGCGGTGGCAATACAGTTTTAACTCTTCAAAACTGCCGTAACGCGCCTGAACCAAATCCATCTGCATCCCGTCGATTAAGGCTTCCAATTCATATTTCGGCAGCTTGAAAGTTTCCTTAACCTGCCGCAAAGCCTGATTGACCGGATGCTCCGGCATCACGCCGCCGAATACCTTGTCCAAATCGCCGCGCCACCAGTTCAGCGTTGCCTGCGCCACATTCGGATCGGAACAGTCATCAACCACATCGTCCAATTCGCGGCAAAAAGCATACAAAACCGTTATCGCATCCCGCTTTTCCTGCGGCAGGAAACGGAAGCCCGACAAAAAACTGGAGCGGCTTTCTTCTGCCTTCTGACGGCAATAATCAAGTCCTTGCACGGCGTGTCCTAAAAATATGGTTATGAAGAACGATTTTATCGGGATTTGGGGAATTGTGGCAATTTCAGACGACCTTTCATCCCTATATTGTTCAAATCGTCCATATTTGATTTACTTCATTTTTAAGACAAGTTAATATAGACAATCGACTCTCCTAATACCAACTATATTTTATAGTCATGAACATTACGTCTAAAACACTTATCCTAACCATCCTGCTTTCCATCTCAGAAATGCAGGCTTATGCGGCAAAACCACATTACACTCCGCGTCACAATATCTCTCAAAACAGTGAAAACCAAGCCTTCCGATTGATTCAAGAAATGGCGAAACAGGGGGACACCCGCTCTCAGCTTGACTTAGGCACTATGTACGCAAAAGGCATCGGCACGACGCAGGATTACGAGCAGGCTAAATACTGGTTTGAAAAAGCGGCGCACAACGACAACGCCGAAGCGCAATTCAATCTTGGAATTATTTATTACGAAGGTCAAGGAACGGCACAAGACTATCGCCAAGCCAAATTTTGGTGGGAAAAGGCAGCCGAACAGGGCAATGCAGAAGCAGCATTTAATTTAGGTATTCTGCACTATGCTGGCATAGGCATTCCTCAAGACTATATACAGGCAAAAACTTGGTTTCACAAAGCAGCAGACCAAGGGGAAGACAGTGCGCAATTTTACTTGGGTTTGATGTATTACTCAGGCGAAGGCGTAGGCCAAGATTATAAACTTGCCAAGTCATGGTTTGAAAAAGCCGCCAAGAAAGGCAACGCCAAAGCGCAATATAATTTAGGCATCATGTATGCAGAGGGACAAGGCGTTACCCAAAATTATCCCAAGGCAAAATATTGGTACAAAAAAGCGGCAGAACAAGGCAATGCCAACGCCCAAAACAACTTAGGCGTTTTATACGAAAACGGACAAGGGGTAACCCAAAACTTTACCCAGGCAAAATCTTGGTTTGAAAAAGCCGCCGCCCAAGGCAATACCCTCGCGCAACATGCTTTGGAATACATTGTGCAGCAAAATCAAAACTGAACCCTGGATTTTTCCCAATACACCATTATCAATGGGTGAACCCTGTTCAATGCCCAGCGGGCAACTTTGCAAAGAAAGCTAAAACAATAAGGCATACGGTTATAACTGTATGCCTTATTTGCTGTTGCAATCCAATTTCAATTGCAATATTTATTGATATCGCTTTGATAATGTTTAATCAAATCATCACGATTGGCTGTGCGCGCACTTTCCGCAAACTGACGGTTTACGCGGGCAATCCGACAGTTGTCTTCTTTATTTTTGCGGTTTTCTTCTTCAACCTTCTTATTCTGCTCCTCAACCTGCTTATTCTGCGCCAAAATCTTCTCGTTCAGCTTAGCCTGCTGCTCTGACAGCGTCCCTTCTTGGGCATTTTCCGGTTTGGCAACTGCAGGCGTCACGTTACGGGTTCGAATATTCACAATATTCGAACGTTCCGGCTGCAAACGATTAGGCGTATCGGAGTAGCTGGTGCTGCCACTGCCGCTTTTCCATGTATAAACATTATTTCCGGCCATTGCTCCGGCAGCATACAAAACGCCAAGCAAAAATAAGGATAAAGATGATTTTTTCATTTTGTTTTCATCGTAAACGTGTTTTCAGACGACCCCATTTTACTTGATTTTTAAAAATATGTCATATTAATTCAAAAATATGCATCGTAATGGTGTCGTAAAAAAATAATCTCAAATTGCAAACAATCCGCTGTCAACAAATCTTAGCGGGTGTTATAATGCCGTGCATCTTGCACAAACTGAAAGACTGAGCATCATGCGTATCGTAGAAAAAGCCTATACTTTCGACGATGTTTTGTTGGTTCCTGCACATTCAACCGTGCTGCCACGAGACGTTAAACTTCAAACCAAGCTCACCCGCGAAATCACGCTCAACCTCCCCTTACTTTCCGCCGCAATGGACACCGTTACCGAAGCACGCCTCGCCATTTCCATGGCGCAAGAAGGCGGTATCGGCATTATCCATAAAAACATGACGCCCGAAATGCAGGCGCGTGCCGTTTCCAAAGTGAAACGCCATGAGAGCGGCGTGGTGAAAGACCCGGTAACGGTTGCCCCGACGACGCTTATCCGCGAAGTATTGGAAATGCGCGCGCAACGCAAACGCAAAATGTCCGGCCTGCCCGTCGTTGAAAACGGCAAAGTAGTAGGTATCGTTACCAACCGCGACCTGCGTTTTGAAAACCGCCTCGACCTGCCCGTTTCCGCCATCATGACCCCGCGCGAACGCTTGGTTACCGTTCCCGAAGGCACAAGCATCGACGAAGCGCGCGAACTGATGCACGAACATAAAGTCGAGCGCGTTTTGGTCTTGAACGAAAAAGACGAGCTTAAAGGCTTGATTACCGTAAAAGATATTTTGAAAACCACCGAGTTTCCAAATGCCAACAAAGACTCCGAAGGTCGTTTGCGCGTAGGCGCGGCTGTCGGCACCGGCGGCGACACCGAAGAGCGCGTAAAAGCCTTGGTCGGAGCGGGAGTCGACGTCATCGTCGTCGATACTGCACACGGCCATAGCCAAGGCGTTATCGAACGCGTGAAATGGGTAAAAGAAACCTATCCGCACATCCAAGTCATCGGCGGCAATATCGCAACCGCCAAAGCCGCTTTGGATTTGGTCGCAGCAGGAGCAGACGCCGTCAAAGTCGGTATCGGTCCGGGTTCAATTTGTACCACCCGTATCGTTGCAGGCGTAGGCGTGCCGCAACTGACCGCCATTCACAACGTTGCCGAAGCCCTCAAAGGCACCGGCGTTCCGCTGATTGCCGACGGCGGCATCCGCTTCTCCGGCGACATCGCCAAAGCTCTGGCAGCGGGCGCATACAGCGTCATGCTCGGCGGGATGTTTGCCGGTACGGAAGAAGCACCGGGCGAAATCGAACTCTACCAAGGCCGCTCGTACAAATCTTACCGCGGTATGGGTTCTCTGGGAGCAATGAGCCAAGGCTCCGCCGACCGCTACTTCCAAGATAAAACCGACAGCACCGATAAATACGTCCCCGAAGGCATCGAAGGCCGCGTTCCCTACAAAGGTCCGATTGTGAACATCATCCACCAACTGACTGGCGGTTTGCGTTCCAGCATGGGCTATTTGGGCTGCGCCAATATCGAAGAAATGCACGAAAAAGCGGAATTTGTAGAAATCACCTCCGCCGGCATGAGCGAATCCCACGTTCACGATGTCCAGATTACCAAAGAAGCGCCGAACTATCACCGCTAAGGTAAAATGAACAAAGGTCGTCTGAAACTTTCAGACGACCTTACTTACAAAAAAATTACAAATCGTTATTCCACTTCAACTGGCTTGCCTTGCTTATCAATATAAAAGAATTCATCTTCACTAAAATCTTCGTCTTTAAACATATTCTTCATATTGACAAGTGCCACACCATTTTGGAAATCATTGAAAGTACCAAATTTGAACGGGATAACCACCTTACCGGTTTTATCTAAATAGCCGAATTTGCCGTTTAATTCCGCACCAATCAAACCCTCACTCAATGAACCTAAATATTCATATTTAAAGGGGATAACTACCTTTCCCTTTTTATCGATATAACCGTATTTATCATTTTGTGAAACCCTTGCCATACCATCTTCAAAATTAGAAGCGCTTTTATATCGCGCAGGAATTACCCACTGATTTCTTTTATCGATATAACCCCATTTATCAAGAATCTGAACAGCGGCTACACCTTCATTAAAATAAAAAGCCTCTTCATATTTTGGTGGAATAACCATCTCGCCTTTTGTATTGATATAGCCATATTTATTTGTATCAGCAGTAGCGACCGCAGCGAGTCCTTCACTGAATGAATCGGCTTTAACATATTGAAATGGAATAACAACTTTACCCTTTGTATCAATAAAACCCCATTTACCTTTTTGTTTGGCAGGGGCAATGCCTTGTGAAAAATCACCAGGCATGTATTCGAATTTTAAAGGAATAACTTCTTTGCCACTGGCGTTAATATAGCCACATAAAATCTGATCTGATTTTCCTACGGTTTTACATACTGCTGCCAATCCTTCAGAAAAATCATAGGCATCATAATACTTAAGTGGAACAACAACCTTCCCTTGTCGATTAACAAAGCCATGCAAAAAAGGATTCTTCTTGTTACCCGGCTTCATAACCCTAGACAAGCCTTCTTCATTAAGGCAAAAAACCGTGCTGTAACCTTCTCTACCAGTCAATTTTGGTACTTCGCAGGTATCAGCCAGTACAATAGGCATATACACTGATGCAATGAAAGCGCCTAATAATATTTTCTTCATACATTAACCTTGTTGAAAATGATGTCTGAATTTTATAAAAAACCATATGACCTGTCCATATTCAAAAACAGTTAGCTTACTTAAGATATTTTCAGACGACCTTTCCACCTAAAACAAAGCATTTGCAGCAAGCCTCCCTGCCCTAAAATCTCAAAAACTGTTAAAATGCGAGGCTGTTTAGACGTATTTGGCTTCTTGTGCAAACCGATGTTGACGTGAAACAAACTTACAGTCGATTTCATCGCGATTCTGGTATCGCTATCGGTATAATCGCCATTGATATACTTTCAGCGGCAATCATAGGTCGTCTGAAATGTAACAAAGCTACTTTTCTTTTTTCATCCTCATTTGGAGAATATTCATGAGTGCAATCGTTGATATTTTTGCCCGCGAGATTTTGGATTCACGCGGCAACCCCACCGTAGAATGCGATGTATTGCTGGAGTCCGGCGTAATGGGCCGTGCCGCCGTACCGAGCGGTGCGTCTACCGGTCAAAAAGAGGCTTTGGAACTTCGCGACGGCGACAAATCCCGCTACTCGGGCAAAGGCGTATTGAAAGCAGTTGAACACGTCAACAACCAAATTGCCCAAGCACTGATCGGTATCGATGCCAACGAACAGTCCTACATCGACAAAATCATGATCGAGCTGGACGGCACTGAAAACAAAGGCAATTTGGGTGCGAATGCTACTTTGGCAGTTTCTATGGCTGTTGCCCGCGCGGCTGCCGAAGATTCAGGTCTGCCGCTTTACCGTTACTTGGGCGGCGCCGGTCCTATGGCTTTGCCTGTTCCGATGATGAACGTTATCAACGGCGGCGAACATGCCAATAACAGCTTGAACATTCAAGAATTTATGATTATGCCTGTCGGCGCGAAATCTTTCCGCGAAGCCCTGCGCTGCGGTGCCGAAATTTTCCACGCGCTGAAAAAACTGTGTGACGGCAAAGGTTTCCCGACTACTGTTGGCGATGAAGGCGGTTTCGCACCTAATCTGAACAGCCACAAAGAAGCCCTGCAACTGATGGTTGAAGCAACCGAAGCTGCTGGTTACAAAGCAGGCGATGATGTCTTGTTTGCTTTGGACTGCGCATCCAGCGAGTTTTACAAAGACGGCAAATACCACTTGGAAGCCGAAGGCCGTTCTTACACCAGCGCAGAATTTGCCGAATACCTTGAAGGCTTGGTTAACGAATTCCCGATTATCTCCATCGAAGACGGTATGGATGAAAACGACTGGGAAGGCTGGAAACTCCTCACCGAAAAACTCGGCAGCAAAGTACAACTGGTCGGCGACGACTTGTTCGTAACCAATCCGAAAATCCTTGCCGAAGGCATCGAAAAAGGCGTGGCAAACGCATTGCTGGTCAAAGTCAACCAAATCGGTACTTTGAGCGAAACCTTGCAAGCGGTTGACTTGGCAAAACGCAGCCGTTACGCCAGTGTAATGAGCCACCGTTCGGGCGAAACCGAAGACAGCACCATTGCCGACTTGGCAGTCGCTACCAACTGTATGCAGATCAAAACCGGCTCATTGAGCCGCTCCGACCGCATGGCGAAATACAACCAACTGCTGCGCATCGAGGAAGAATTGGCAGAAGCTGCCTACTACCCCGGCAAAGCCGCATTCTATCAACTGGGCAAATAAGAAAAGGTATTGATGTATGAAGTGGGTAACTGTTGTTTTATCCATCGCGCTTGCTTACTGCCAATACAGCCTTTGGTTTGGAAAAGGCAGTATCGGGCATACGGAAGAATTGCAGGAACAACTTTCCGTGCAGGAGGAAAAAAACCAGACGCTCACTTTGCGCAATCAGTTCCTTGCTGCGGAAGTCGATGATTTAGCGAACGGTCAAGAAGCGATTTCTGAAATTGCCCGTGTGGAATTGGGTTACGTCCAAGACGGCGAAACCTATTACCGTTTTATCGAACGCAGCCGTTAATTGCCCTGATGGGAATAAAAGGTCGTCTGAAAAAGCGTTATTCCTAAATTTTAGATATCTATAGACACCTGTTCAGACGTTTCGTACAAGCCGGTTTCTGTATACCACAGAAACCGGCTTCTATAATTTCAAAACAATATCACTCCCATCATTTCCCAAACATATGCAATCATCTATCTGTTATCAATTCATACCCGATTCCGATTCAGATATCCCATTCTCAACACGACAAAGAAATCCATCCTAGACACAAATCTTTCTATTGAGAAAAATATTGTACTTCAAATCTAAATCCGCCCCCTATTCTTTTTCTAATATGCGGTTTCCAAACGCTTTTTGCGGTACAATACCGCCCTTAAATTTTTCCTTATTTCAAAGCACAAACCGCCATGTCCAAAAAAACCAAGCAAGAATTAGAGAACAACAAACTCAACAAACGTCTGCGCCATGCCGTCGGCGACGCGATTAACGATTTCAACATGATCGAGCCGGGCGACAAAATCATGGTTTGCCTCTCCGGCGGCAAAGACAGCTACGCCCTGTTAGACATCCTGCGCCAGCTCCAAGCCAGCGCGCCGATTGATTTCGAACTGGTTGCCGTCAATCTCGACCAAAAGCAGCCGGGCTTCCCCGAAGAAGTGCTGCCGACCTATCTCGAAAGCATAGGCGTGCCGTACAAAATCGTTGAAGAAGACACCTACTCCACCGTCAAACGCGTATTGGACGAAGGCAAAACGACATGTTCACTGTGCAGCCGCCTGCGCCGCGGCATCCTCTACCGAACCGCAAAAGAATTGGGCTGCACCAAAATCGCTTTGGGACACCACCGCGACGATATCCTCGCCACTATGTTTTTAAATATGTTTTACGGCGGCAAACTCAAAGCCATGCCGCCCAAGCTGGTGAGCGACAACGGCGAACACATCGTCATCCGCCCGCTGGCGTATGTGAAAGAAAAAGATTTGATTAAATACGCCGAACTGAAACAATTCCCGATTATCCCGTGCAACCTCTGCGGCTCGCAGCCCAACCTGCAACGCCAAGTCATTGGCGATATGCTGCGCGATTGGGACAAACGCTTCCCCGGCCGCATTGAATCGA
>NZ_AJMT01000172.1:0-2062 GCF_000260655.1 Neisseria sicca VK64 | reverse complement strand
CGGTAGCGCGCACCGTTTTCATTGGTGAGGCCGACTAAGCGGCGGGCTTTGTCGTAATGGTAGCCGAAGGTGTGTCCCAAGGCATTGGTGCGCCGGGTCGGCAGACCGTTCTGGCCGTATTCGTAGGCGATTTTGGCTTAGATTGTTACGAAATAAATATTTCAGACGACCTCGAAAAAGGATTGAGGTCGTCTGAAAGGCAGAAACTGCGTGTGTACCGGATACAAGCTGCCTACGCAGGCTACGGTTTGCTACGAATATTACCGTAATTGCTTAATAAAACATTTATAAACTCCTCTCCAAACTCTCTTATTAATAATTTATCCATAGCCTTAAATCTTTCAATGTCTACGAACCAATCTCGATCCATCATATTGAATAACCTTATAGATTCTTTTTTTGAACTTTGAAATGCAAAAACACCCCAATTAATAGGTATATCCTGAACCGCAACCCAATTTAAATCAGTATCTGCCATAATAATTCCATTATCATCATTATCATCCACATAACCTATTATTCTTTTTATATATTTTAATAAATTACCATGCTTAAGAATCCAGTTCTCTACAATAATATTAAAATCATAATCAAAAACATTAACTTGTTTATTAAAGCCACCTAAATCTAACAAGTCAGAAAAATATTCAAGAAACTCTGACTCCATTCCAAGCCCAAAATCAAAGAACAAAAAAGTATCATAATTTGGTATTAAAAAATTGTTAGGTAAACACAAATTCCGTCCAATAAAAATATTATTTATTTTTTTCATAAACATTTCCTTTGTAACTAATTTTAATTTGCTGTCTTAATCCATTGCGGAAAACCATTGCTGATGACCGACCACTTTCCATCCATACCTCTTCATGTATTTTGGGGATAAGAATTGTAGGCAAGGTCGTCTGAAAATTGATTTCAGACGACCTTGCTGAGACCTTTGCAATAACATAGGTTACTAAAATTTTATGCTCAATCTCATTTTCAAAATTCAAAACCTTTCTGATTTTTCCTGCTTTTTGCTCAATATTAGGAAGGTTTTAGTCAATTGAAATTTTTTGGCGCATTTTTATGCGTCAAATTTCGTTAACAGACTATTTTTGCAAAGGTCTCTTGCTGTTTTTGTTGGGTCTAGACCTAACCTACGCTTACTGAACGACGACGACTAGTTTAAATTGTCAAGTAAAGGAAACCCAAGATTTTTATCTCCATTCCAAGATAAATTTTCTTTTTTCCAATAATCAGAGTGAGACAGAATAACACCAAGTTTAATCATTGCTAAATAAATGGCTTGTAACATATCTTCACCAATTACTCTACCCTCATCTAAATAATCATACTTGCTTATTTTGTATCGACAAATATATGCTTTGTATTCGTCAGAAAAAAAAGGTTGATATATGGTAATTTCGACAGACTCCCCATTTTCTGTATGTAATTTTCTGTATCCTATGATTCCATGCATAATTTCATCCTTTTATTGTGTCGCAAATGTTCCGCCTATGGCGCTTAATGCACATACTCCCTCACCTCCTAAAACACAAAAAGCAACTACTCCTGTTCCAATTAAAATTGGAACAATATATTCATTCCAATGACTTTCTTTATATGTGACTAATGGAGGCATAGGTCTATTTGATATACAAGCCCCGTAACGTTCTTGAACACTTGCCCAGCATCTACTTCTTCGGGCTTTATCCTTTTCAGGTATTTGTCTACACGTTGCCTCATCTATTTCAGCTTGCTTATCGCATTCAGCCCGTTTTGCATCTGAACATTTTGGTAATAGTCCCCAAGTATCAGTCCATTTTAGAGTATTAGGTGCAAACTGGTACGAATTGCTTCCGCCCCACAACCCAATCGGATCCTGATTCACAAACCGCCCCGCATCAGACTCATAATACCTGAAGAAGTTGTAATGTAGTCCCGTCTCGGGGTCAGCGTACTGGTTTTGCAGGCGGAAGGGTTGGTATGCACTATCCGTTACCTTGATTTCCTCTTTCAGACGACCCCAGCCGGTGTAGTTGCCGAACCATAAGAGGTTGCCGTCTTTATCGGTCATCTC
>NZ_AJMT01000171.1:0-23206 GCF_000260655.1 Neisseria sicca VK64 | reverse complement strand
TGGCGAACATCGCGGGCTGCATTTTTTCGGGCTGGTGTACGGGGCGGTTTTTGGGCAAATACGTTTTGTTCGGACTCTACGCCTCGCGCGTAGCGATGGTGCTGATATACCTTGCCGCCCCGAGAACCGACGTCAATTTCTACATTTTTGCCGCCGCGCTCGGTTTCACTTGGCTCGCCACCGTCGCCCCGACCGCTGCGATTACGGGCAAACTGTTCGGCACGCGCTATCTGGCGACGCTGTTCGGACTGACGATGTTGAGCCACCAAATCGGCGGCTTTTTAGGCTCGTATATCGGCGGCATCGTGATTTACCGGTTCAACGATTACGGCTGGATGTGGTATGCCGACGCGGTGTTGGCGGGGACGGCGGCTTTGCTGAACCTGCCGATACGCGAAAAGAAAGCGGCGTAAACCGCTGCGACGCAACCAAGACAGGTCGTCTGAAAATCGGATTTCGGGTTTTCAGACGACCTTTTTCCGCCGTTACATCAAGTCAGTTCAAAAGAGGCGTGGGCGAAGCGGCAAAATCGGCTAGAATAGGCTCGGGAAACCGGAGGTTCGGCGACAGGCAGCTTGAAACCGTCAACCGCCTACATTCCGTCCCGTCCGCCACCCCGTCCGTACCGTTTTCGAGTGGAATACATGAATCGTTGGTTTTACACGCAATTATGGCGCATCGCGCCGCCGCTTATCCGCCACTATCTCAAAAAGCGCGCCGTCAAATCGCCCGCCTATCTCTACCATTGGGGCGAGCGTTTCGGCGAACCGTTTGACCGGCCTGTGCAGCATCCGATTTGGGTGCATGCCGTATCGGTTGGCGAAACCCGTGCCGCGCAGCCCTTGGTGGAAGCACTGCGCCGCCATTTCCCCGACGCGCCGCTGCTCATGACCCAAATGACGCCGACCGGACGCGCCGCCGCGAAAGAACTGTTCCCCGACGCGCAATGCCGTTACCTGCCTTACGACAAACCCGAATGGGTCGCCCAATTCCTGAAGGAACACCGCCCCCTGTTCGGCGTACTGATGGAAACGGAAATCTGGCCCAACCTCATGCACGCCTGCGCCGACGCGCACGTCCCCCTGTTTCTCGCCAACGCCCGCCTGTCTGAAAAATCGCAGCGCGGCTATTTGAAAATCCGCAACCTGTTCGAGCCTGCGCTGCAAACCTTAAGCGGCTGTTTCGCGCAAACCGCCGAAGACGCGGAGCGGCTGCACTTGATCGGCGCGTCCAACGTCCATGTCTGTGGCAACACCAAATACGATATTTCCCCGCCCGAACGGATGCGCGCGCTGGCGGCGGCCTTCCGCGAACGCATAGGCACGCGCCCCGTCGCCGTCTGCGCCAGCACCCGCTTTTACAAAGACCAAGACGAAGCGGCGCTCTTGCTCGAAGCGTGGAAAAAATATGCCGGCGATGCCTTGCTGGTCGTCGTTCCGCGCCATCCGGAGCGTTTTCAGACGACCTTTGAAACGGCGCAGGCATTGGGTTATACCGTTCAAAAACGCAGCGACAACCTGCCGGTTTCCCGACAAACCCAAGTCTGGGTGGGCGACAGCATGGGCGAACTCTTTGCCTACTACCTCAGTTCGGATGTCGCCTTTGTCGGCGGCAGCCTCGTGGACAGCGGCTGTCAAAACATCATCGAGCCGATAGCCTGCGGCATTCCGACCGTGTTCGGCTTTTCCACCTACAACTTTGCCGCTGCCTGCCGCAGCGCGCTGGAAGCCCAAGCGGCGGTGCAGGTGCAGAATGCGGACGAATGGCGCACCTTCGTCTCAGCCTGTTTGGAAAACCCGAGCGAACGCAGCCACTTCGCCCAACAGGCGGCACGCTTCGTCGCCGGCCATCAAGGCGCCAGCCGTCGGATGGCGGACGAAATCGCCGCGTCTGTGCGCCATCTGACGCGCAAAGAGGCGTAAGGGCAAACCTGCCTTCCCCAAACGAAAGGTCGTCTGAAAACCCAAATTTAGGTTTTCAGACGACCTTTTTGTCTTGTGGACGGATTGCCGCGAATCAAGCGGCGTCGCCCGCACTGCCCTGACGGCAAGCCATTCCGCCTTATAGTGGATTAAAATTGCAATGATACGGCGTTGCCAACGTCCTTATGTACTAACCGTACACGGCGGGCGTTGCCGCCTTGTCTCATTTTTATTTTAATCCACTATATTTCGCCATTTCCGCAAACACTTGGTGCGCGGTGGCGATGGTTTCGTCAATCAGCTCGGGCGTGTGCGCGGCGGAGACGAAGCCCGCTTCATAGGCGGACGGGCCGAAGGCGGTGTTGCGGTCGAGCATGCCGTGGAAGAAGCGTTTGAAGGCGTCGATATTGGAACGCGCCATGTCGCCGTAGTTTTGCGGGGCGCGGGTGGCGAAATACAGGCCGAACATACCACCCACGCTGTCGGCGGTGAACTCGATGCCGTGCGCTTTGGCGGCGGCGGCAAGCCCGTCGGCGAGGCGGCGGGTCAAGGCGGTCAGGTTTTCGTAAAAGCCTTCGCGCTGGATGATTTCAAGCGTTTTCAAGCCGGCGGCGACGGCAATCGGGTTGCCTGATAATGTGCCTGCCTGATACACGCCGCCCAGCGGGGAAATACATTCCATGATGTCTTTGCGTCCGCCGAACGCGGCAAGCGGCATACCGCCGCCGATAACTTTGCCCATCGTAGTCAGGTCGGGCGTGATGCCGTGCAGCGACTGCGCGCCGCCGAGCGCGACGCGGAAGCCGGTCATCACTTCGTCGTAAATCAACACCGCGCCGTGTTTTTCGGTCAATTCGCGCAGGGCTTTGACGAAGGCTTCGGTCGGGCGGACCAGGTTCATATTGCCGACAAAGGGTTCGAGGATGACGCAGGCGATTTCGTCGCCGTTGCGGGCGAACGCTTCTTCAAGCTGGGCAATGTTGTTGTATTCGAGGACTAAGGTGTGTTTCGTGAAATCGGCGGGAACGCCTGCGGAAGACGGGTTGCCGAAGGTGAGCAGGCCGCTGCCGGCTTTGACCAGCAGGCTGTCGGAATGGCCGTGGTAGCAGCCTTCGAATTTGATGATTTTGTCGCGTCCGGTAAAGCCGCGGGCGAGGCGGATGGCGGTCATGGTCGCTTCGGTGCCGGAGCTGACGAGGCGCAGCCGTTCGACGGACGGCATGATTTTGGCGATTTCTTCGGCGATGACGATTTCGCCTTCGGTGGGCGCGCCGAACGACAAACCGCCCAACGCGGCTTCACGCACGGCTTCGATGACTTCGGGGTGCGCGTGTCCGACAATCGCAGGCCCCCACGAACCGACGTAATCGGTGTAGCGCGTGCCGTTTTCGTCCCAAACATACGCGCCTTCGGCTTTTTTGATGAAGCGCGGCACGCCGCCGACGCTGCCGAATGCGCGGACGGGGGAGTTTACGCCGCCGGGGATGATGGCTTTGGCGCGGTCAAACAAGGTTTCGTTACGGTTCATAGCGGATTCTTTCTGAGGTCGTCTGAAAAATAAGCGGTATTTTATCATCAGATTGCCCGCGCCAGCCGTTTCAGACGACCCCGAAAGCCCAAACCGCCACGGCGCAACGTCGTATCTGAAAATGAAAATTGTTCTGTAAAAACAATCACTCTGTTCATATTTGAAGCGTTTGTGCTATAATCCGCACCCATTTATACCATAAAGAAAACATCATGTTACGCGGATTCATTTTAATGCTTACCCTTTTGGTTTCCACCGTCTCCTACGCCGCCCAGCGCAAGCTGCCGAGCGATATGGACGCGGCGGTTTTGAAACAGGTCGAACTGCCTTATCTGAAAGTGAGCCGTGGCGGCTTCTCATGGACGCGCCTCTTGACGCTGGGCCTTGCCGACGGCAATTCCGCCAAGCTGCAGATTACCCGTTTCACCAAAATCCACGACGAAAACGACCGCTTCATCCCAATGGGGCGGCTGGCGGGAAAAACCGGCAAAACCATCGCCTTCAAACACAACGACACCAACGCCCTCGTGCGCGAAGTGTGGGTTTTGACCGACGACGAAGCCTCCCGTTTTACCGCGCAAAAAGAAGTCCGCGACGAGGTTAAAAAAGACGCGCAATAAGCCGTCGTTTGCCCGTTTCAGACGACCCAAACACACACCGCGTGGTTGGCTGTTGCAGCCGCAGCAGCGCAACCGCGCATTTTTGCGCCCTGACGAATCAGTGTTTCAGACGACCTGTCTACGTTCCCAAGGTCGTCTGAAATGAAGATTTCCATAACAATCAGCCCCGCAATTACGGGCTACCTGAGAAAGACACAAACCATGAAAAAAGTATTTATCCGCACCTTCGGCTGCCAAATGAACGAATACGACAGCGAAAAAATGCTCGCCGTACTCGCCGAAGAAAACGGCGGCATCGAACAAGTGACCGAAGCCGACGAAGCCGACATCATCCTCTTCAACACCTGCTCCGTGCGTGAAAAAGCGCAGGAAAAAGTGTTCTCCGACTTAGGCCGCGTGCGCCCGCTCAAAGAAAAAAATCCCGACCTCATCATCGGCGTTGCCGGCTGCGTCGCCTCCCAAGAAGGCGAAAACATCATCAAACGCGCGCCTTATGTGGACGTCGTCTTCGGCCCGCAAACGCTGCACCGCCTGCCCAAAATGATTGTGGATAAAGAAACCAGCGGCCTGTCGCAAGTCGATATTTCCTTCCCCGAAATCGAAAAATTCGACCACCTGCCGCCCGCCCGCGTCGAAGGCGGCGCAGCATTCGTGTCCATCATGGAAGGTTGTTCCAAATATTGCTCGTTCTGCGTCGTCCCCTACACCCGCGGCGAAGAATTCTCCCGCCCGCTGAACGACGTTTTGACCGAAATCGCCAACCTCGCCCAGCAAGGCGTGAAAGAAATCAACCTCTTGGGACAAAACGTCAACGCCTATCGCGGCGAAATGGAAGACGGCGAAATCTGCGACTTCGCCACCCTGCTGCGCATCGTCCACGAAATCCCCGGCATCGAACGTATGCGCTTTACCACCAGCCACCCGCGCGAGTTTACCGACTCGATTATCGAGTGCTATCGCGACCTGCCCAAGCTGGTGTCGCACCTGCACCTGCCGATTCAGAGCGGTTCCGACCGCGTATTGAGCGCGATGAAACGCGGTTACACCGCCTTGGAATACAAATCCATCATCCGCAAACTGCGCGCCATCCGCCCCGACTTGTGCCTGAGCAGCGACTTCATCGTCGGTTTCCCCGGCGAAACCGAACGCGAGTTCGAGCAAACCCTGAAGCTGGTGAAAGACATCGCCTTCGATTTGAGCTTCGTCTTCATTTACAGCCCGCGCCCCGGTACGCCCGCCGCCAACCTGCCGGACGACACCCCGCACGCCGAAAAAGTGCGCCGCCTCGAAGCCCTGAACGAAGTCATCGAAGCCGAAACCGCCCGCATCAACCAAACCATGATAGGTACCGTACAACGCTGTCTGGTCGAAGGCATCTCCAAAAAAGACCCCGACCAGCTCCAAGCCCGTACCGCCAACAACCGCGTGGTCAACTTCACCGGCACGCCCGATATGATCAACCAAATGATCGATTTGGAAATCACCGAAGCCTACACCTTCTCCCTGCGCGGCAAACCGGTCGAAGCGTAAAGCCGTTCCGCCATAGCAAAGGTCGTCTGAAAACCTGTATCTTGGTTTTCAGACGACCTTTTTGTATCTTGGGCAAGTTCGGAAAGACTTAGTGTTTAAAAACGTACTTTAATTGACTTGTTCTACCAAAAAATCCACAAAAGCCCGGATTTTCGGGCTGACGGCATTGTCGCCGTAATAGACGGCGTAAAACGGTTTGGCTTCGTTCAAGGCGCGGTCGGGCAGGAGTTCGTGCAGGTGTCCCGCTGCGATATCGGTGGCGACGGTGAAATCCGACAGGCAGGCGATGCCGTTGCCTTCCAGGCACAGGCGGCGGATGGTTTCGCCGCTGTTGGCGGACAGTTGCGGCACGGCGGCGTAAGGCGTGTGGCCGATGTCGGCAAACGGCCAGTTGTTCAGGGTTTTGGGCTCGGAGAAGCCGATGAGGGTGTGCTGCGACAGGTCGGCGACGGTTTGGGGCGTACCGTGACGGGCGAGATAATCGGGCGCGGCAACGAGTTTCAGACGACTGTCAAACAGATGGCGGGCGCGCAGGGCGGAGTCGTGCAGGCTGCCTGCGCGGATGGCGATGTCCACGCGCCGCTCGATGAGGTCGATGTAGCCTTCAGACGAGGTGAGCAGCAGCGACACCTGCGGATAGCGTTCGCAGAACGGGCGTACCAGCGGGGCGACGAGGTGCAGCAGCGTGGGCGTGGCGGAATCCACCCGAAGCACGCCCTGCGGCGCGCCGCCTGCGGAGAGGATTTCAGCCTCGGCGGCTTCGATGTCGTGCAGTATCTGCCGCGCGCGCTCGAAAAAGCGGCAGCCTTCTTCGGTGAGCCGCAGTTGGCGAGTGGTGCGGTTGAGCAGGTTGGCGGAGAGTTTGTCTTCCAGCCGCTTCACGGTGCGGCTGACGGCGGAGTTGGCCAGCCCGAGCCGCTCTGCCGCGCGGCTGAAACTGCCGCTTTCCACCACCTGCACAAACACGGCCAGTTCGTCCGAATGGGTTTTCATTGTTGCGTTTTCTAGAAAAGTGTTTTGCAATTATTGCTGTTTTCATTATAAAGCATCGGGGTACAATAATGCTTTTTCAACGCAAATATTTGAGAGACCAACATGAATATTCTGTTAATTGATGGCGGCCAACATTTCGGCCATTCCGCCGGCCGCCTGAACCACACGCTGCACCAAACCGCGCGCGACACGCTGACCGCACTCGGCCATGCGGTGAAGGAAACCGTGATTGAAGCAGGCTACGACAAAGATGCCGAAGTGAAAAAATGGCTGTGGATGGACGCGGTCATCTGGCAGATGCCCGGCTGGTGGATGGGCGAGCCGTGGACGGTGAAAAAATATATCGATGAAGTGTTTACCGCAGGCGTGGGCGAAAACAAGCTGGTGGCCAACGACGGCCGCCACCGTGTCAACCCGACGGAAGGCTACGGCACGGGCGGCTTGCTGCATGGCAAAAAACACATGATTTCATCCACTTGGAACGCGCCGATTGAGGCGTTTACCCGCGAAGGCGATTTCTTTGAGGGCGCGGGCGTGGACGGCGTGTACCTGCATTTCCACAAGACCAACGAGTTCCTCGGCACCACGCGCCTGCCCTCGTTCATCTGCAACGATGTGATCAAGAATCCGCAGGTGGAGCAGTATTTGGCGGATTATCGGGCGCATTTGGAGAAGGTGTTCGGTAAAGCATAGTCGAGATGTCCGACCCGCCTGGTTGCCGATACGGTATCTGCTATCCGCCGTATCGATGTAGGTAGGCTGGCTATACGCAGAGTATTTGATATTCGTGTACACCAAATAAATCAAAGGTCGTCTGAAAACCCGTATCGTGGTTTTCAGACGACCTTTTTGTATCGTATTGGCATCAACAGTCGGCTCACCGAATCCCGCCTGTCTTTTAGCAATTTCACGATACCGCGTATTGACAGCCCCATAGGGGTCGTCTGAAAATCAGTTTTCGCGCTTTCAGACGACCTTTTTACGTTTAACAACCCGTCCGAAGCCGCCCCATATCCCCAGCGAGAAAAACCATGTCCCTGCAAAACCTTTCCAACATCTGCACCCTTGTCGTCAAAGTCGGCTCCAGCCTCGTTACCGCAGGCGGCAAAGGCATAGACCAAGCCGCACTCGACCGCTGGGCGGCGCAAATCGCCGAACTGGGCAAACAAGGCGTGCAAACCGTCCTCGTTTCCAGCGGTGCCATCGCCGAAGGCATCAAACGGCTGGGCTGGAGCAAACGCCCCACCGCCATCAACGAACTGCAAGCCGCAGCAGCCGTCGGGCAAACCGGCATTGCCCAAGCCTACGAAACCGCGTTCGCACCGCACGGCATCCGCACCGCCCAAATCCTGCTCACCCACGACGACCTGAGCAACCGCACCCGCTACCTCAACGCCCGCAGCACCCTGCAAACCCTGTTGTCCAAAGGCATCGTCCCCGTCATCAACGAAAACGACACCGTTACCACCGACGAAATCAAACTCGGCGACAACGACACCCTCGGTGCGCTCGTGACCAACCTCATCGAAGCCGACGCCCTCGTCCTTCTGACCGACCAAAAAGGCCTGTACGACAGCGACCCGCGCAAAAATCCGCAAGCCAAACTGATTCCGACCATAGCAGCCGACCATCCCGACCTCGAAAGCATGGCGGGCGGCGCGGGCAGCAGCGTCGGCACAGGCGGCATGTACACCAAAGTGAGAGCCGCCAAACGCGCCGCACTCAGCGGAGCCGCCACCGTCGTCGCATGGGGCGGCGAACCCGACGTCCTCGTCCGCCTCAAACAAGGCGAAAGCATAGGCACGCTCTTTACCAGCGCGCACAGCCGCGTCGCCGCCCGCAAGCAATGGCTGCTCGGACACGTCCAAACCGCCGGCAGCCTGACCGTCGATAGCGGCGCGGCAAAAGCCCTGACCGAACAACACGCCAGCCTGCTGCCCGTCGGCTGCATCCGCGCGGACGGACATTTCCACCGCGGCGAACTCGTCGCCATCCTCGATACCGACGGCAAAGAAATCGCCCGCGGCCTCACCAATTACAGCAGCGGCGAAACCGCCAAAATCCTGCAAACCCCGTCCGAGCGCATCGCCGAAAAATTAGGCTACGCCCACGAAGACGAACTCATCCACCGCGACAATATGGCGTCGCATTGGTAAAAAAGGTCGTCTGTAACCTTATAGTGGATTAACAAAAATCAGGACAAGGCGGCGAAGCCGCAGACAGTACAGATAGTACGGAACCGATTCACTTGGTGCTTCAGCACCTTAGAGAATCGTTCTCTTTGAGCTAAGGCGAGGCAACGCCGTAATGGTTTAAAGTTAATCCACTATATTATTGGGTTTCAGACGACCTCCCCTCCCATCCAAACAAAGGAAACCAGCATGAAAAAATTCATCTTCCTCACCACCGCCCTCCTGCTCCTCAACGCCTGCGCCGCCCAATCCGGACAAGGCAGTTCTGCTCAAGTCTATGGCGAAATCAAAGGCGGCGTAGAAAGCAGCCACGTCCACTAAGCGGGCGGAACGGCAGGCATTGCCCACGCAGAAGATGCCGCCCCATTCCCCTAAAATCCGCATGACGGACATCGTGCCATAAAATCAAAAGGTCGTCTGAAACTTGGTTTACCCGGTTTTCAGACGACCTTTTCTATTGGACTGAAGACGAATGTTTGGACGGCAGTCATTCCCGCGCCAAACAGGAAAAGGACAAGGCTGACGGTGCGACAACGTCGTCTGAAACGGTTTGCGGACAGCACCCAGTTTCTATTCAAACCTTTTCGCCGCTACGGCTTTCAGCCCTTAATCCTGCCTGTCGGTACGGTTTCTCCCAATCAGCGGATAATTCCGCGCGTGGATTGGGCGAAGAAGTCTTTAAACACCGCCAACTCGGCTTGCGTTTCGGCGCGGCGGAGGATGTCGGCTTTGGCTTCTTCAAACGGGATGCCGCGGTGGTAGATGGTTTTATACACATCTTTGACGGCGGCGATCTGCTCGGCGGTGAAGCCGTTGCGGCGCATGCCTTCGCTGTTGATGCCTGCGGGTTCGGCGCGGTAGCCTGCCGCCATGAAATAAGGCGGTACGTCTTTGTGTACGCCTGCGGCGAAGGCGGTCATGGCGTAATCGCCGATTTGGCAGAACTGGAACACCAACGTGTAGCCGCCCAAGACGACGTAGTCGCCGATGGTAACGTGTCCGGCAAGCGAGGCGTTGTTGGCGAAGATGGTGTGGTTGCCGATGACGCAGTCGTGCGCGAGATGGCAGTACGCCATAATCCAGTTGTCGTCTCCGACGCGGGTTTCGCCGATGCCGGTTACCGTGCCGAGGTTGAAGGTGGTGAATTCGCGGATGGTGTTGCCGTTGCCGATAATCAGCTTGGTCGGCTCGTCGCGGTATTTTTTGTCCTGCGGGATTTCGCCGAGGCTGGCAAATTGGAAAATGCGGTTGTTTTCGCCGATGGTGGTGTGGCCGTTGATGACGGTATGCGGTCCGATTTCGGTGTTCGCACCGATTTGGACGTTGGGACCGATGATGGTATACGCGCCGACTTTGACGCTTGAGTCGAGTTCGGCTTTGGGGTCAATGACGGCGGTCGGGTGGATGAGGGTCATGTTTTTCCTTTCCTGTCGTGTTGCCGCGAAGATGCGCGACGGCAACAGGTCGTCTGAAAACTTTCAGACGACCTTTTTCTGAACACTCAAACCACGCGTTTGGCACACATGATGATGGCTTCGACGGCGACTTGTCCGTCCACTTTGGCGACGGCGCTGAATTTGCCGATGCCGCGTTTGTTGGTCAGCAGCTCGACTTCGAAAACAAGCTGGTCGCCGGGGATAACTTGGCGTTTGAAGCGGGCTTCGTCTATGCCGGCGAAGAAGAAGAATTCGTTTTCTTTGCGGCCGCCTTCGCTGAGGATGGCGAGTGTGCCGCAGGCTTGCGCCATGGCTTCGATGATGAGTACGCCGGGCATGACGGGCAGGTCGGGGAAATGGCCTTGGAACTGCGGCTCGTTCATGGTGACGTTTTTAATCGCGGTCAGGGTTTTCATGGACTCGAAGGCGGTGATGCGGTCGAGTTGCAAAAACGGGTAGCGGTGGGGAATGAGTTTTTGGATGTCTTTGGCTTCGATGGGGAGTTGTACGTCCATGTTCGTCGTATTCCTTGGTATTTCGGGGTTGGCTGGGCGGTTTCATCGCGGGGGCTTTAAAACGGCAGGCTTTGCCGCTTTGTTGGATTTAAAGCGCATCCGCCATGTAAACCGATTGTGGGGTTATTCGTCTTTTTCGCTGTCGCTCAGACGGTTTTCCAATGTTTTGAGGCGTTTGTTCATTTCGCTTAAGCGGTGGATGTAAACGGCGTTGCGCGCCCATTCTTTATGGGTGGACATCGGGAAGATGCCGGCGAGGTGTTTGCCGCTTTCGGTAATGCTGTGGGTCACGGACGTGCCGCCGCCGATGGTGGTTTTGTCGGCGATTTCGATGTGTCCGACCGTACCGACGCCGCCACCGATAATGCAGTAGCTGCCGATGGTAACGCTGCCTGAGATGCCGGTTTTGGCGGCGATGACGGTGTGCGAACCGATTTTGCAGTTGTGTCCGATTTGGACTTGGTTGTCGATTTTGGTACCGTTGCCGACGGTGGTGTCGCTCATTGCGCCGCGGTCGATGTTGGTGTTCGAGCCGATTTCTACGTCGTCGCCCAGCGTTACCGCGCCGGTTTGCGGGATTTTAAACCATGAATCGCCGGCGAAGGCGAGTCCGAATCCGTCCGCGCCGATGACTGCGCCGCTGTGGATTTCGACGCGGTTGCCCAGTGTGCAGCCGTAATAAACGACGGCGTTGGGATGCAGGACGACTTCGTCGCCCAGTTTGCAATCGTGTTGGACAACGGCATTTGCCAAGATGCGGCAGCCTTCCCCGAGTACGGTGTTCGCACCGATGTAGGCGTTTGCGCCGATTTCGCAGCTGGCGGGAACGGTCGCACTTTCCTCGACGACGGCGGTCGGATGGATGCCGCCACGCGCTTTGACGATGGGCGAAAACAGGCGGGCGACTTTGGCGAAATAGAGATAGGGGTCGTCGGCGACAATCAGGTTGCGCCCTTCAAATTCGTCCACTGCTTTGGCAGAAACGATGACCGCACCCGCGCTGCTGTCGTGGACTTCGGCTTTGTATTTCGGATTGGCGAGGAAGCTGATGTGTTCCGCCTGCGCGTCTGCGAGCGGGCGCACGGCGGCGACGGAAATGTCCTTGCCGCGCCATTCGCCGCCAAGCTGCGCTGTGATTTGGGACAGGGTGTAGGTTTTTGAAGTCATGATGTTTCGTAAGCTTTGGGATGAGGTCGTCTGAAAGGGACGGCGGGAGCAGTCGGACAGAACGGTTTGCCTAAAACGTATGCCGGCAGGAGTGATAAGACAGGTAATTATATCGTTTATTGGATTTTCAGACGACCCTTCGAGTGAAAGAGGTCGTCTGAAAACAGGTTTGCTGTATCTCGTTCAGCCTTCCGATTAACGTGTATTCAGGGCTTTAATCACGCTGTCGGTAATGTCGTAACGCGCGTTGACGTAAATCACGTCCTGCAAAATGACATCGTAGCCTTCGCGTTTGGCAAGATCGACGATAATGCGGTTGGCGTTTTGCTGGAGGGCGGCAAATTCTTCGTTGCGGCGCAGGTTGTAGTCTTCTGCCAGCTCCGCCTGTTTCTTGCGGAACTGCTGAACCAGCTCGCCCCAGCGTTTTGCCGCAGCTTCACGCTCTTTGCCCTGCAATTTGCCTTCGGACAGGGATTTTTCGAGCTTTTCGCCTTCTTGCTGCAATTTCTGCAAAGCGTCCTGACGGCCGCGGAATTCCTTTTCCAAGGTCGTCTGAATGCGTTGCGCCTGCTTGGACTCAAGATAAACGCGCTCGGTATTGATAAAGCCGATTTTCTGTACGGCTTCCGCCGCCGCAGCTTGGTTCATCAACCCGAAGCCCAATAAAGCCGCGCCGCCGAGGCGGAAGGCGTTGGCAATGATGTTCATCTGGATTTCCTTGATTTTGTATCCCGCCAATCAGCGGGATATCGGTTTGTTTTTAAAAAGAGGCAGAACGCCCTGCCCCTTTTCCTTCAGGTCGTCTGAAAACGTTTGACCGCATAGGGATGTCAGTTTTCAGACGACCTTTTTCTGCCTACGTCAGAATGTGGTACCCAATTGGAACTGGAAGCGTTGGATTTCGTCGCTGTCTTTTTTCTTGATCGGGTAGGCGTAGCTGAACTTCATCGGACCCAGCGGCGAGAGCCAAGTTACTGCCGCACCGGCGGAGTAGCGCAACTCTTCCTTGAAGGTCGATTTGTGGGTCTTGCCTAAGCCGTATGGGTTTTGAGCGGCATTGTTGGTGTAGTAGGTATTGCTACTGCTGTCGTTATAAGTTTTGCCGTCCCATACGCTGCCCGCGTCGGCAAACAGGCTCAGGCGGACGGAGCGGGAATCTTTGATGCCCGGCATCGGGAACAGCAACTCGGCGGAAACGTTGGCTTTTTTGTTGCCGCCGTAGCTGATTTTCTCGCCGTATTCGTCATAGACTTTCGGACCCAGCGTGCCGCTCTCGTAACCGCGTACGGAGCCTAAGCCGCCGCCGTAGAAGTTTTCAAAGAACGGCATGGTTTTGGTTTTGCCGTAACCGTTGCCGACGCCGACTTCGCCGCCGAGCATCAGGGTGAAGTCTTTGGTCAGCGGGAAGAACCAGGTTTGGTTGTGGGTCAGTGTGTAGTATTGCAGGTCGCTGCCCGGCAGGGCGATTTCGCCGTTGATGCCGGTCATGTAACCGCGGGTCGGCCACAAGGCGCTGTCGGTTTTATTGCGTCCCCAGCCGATCGTACCTTTGTACAGCCAGCCTTTGAAGCTGCCCACGCCGTCCGTGCCTTTACCATATTGGTTGATAAAGTCGGCATAACGTTTAGGCGCGCCTTTGTAGGTATTCACGGTCAGGTGTTCCGCCGCCAGACCCAAATTGACGCGGTCGTATTCGGTAACGGGGATGCCCATGCGCACGCCCGCGCCTGCGGTGGTGGTTTTATATTGTTTCGCGCTGGAAGAGGCTTTACGCGGGTCGTAAGACTTGCCGTAAATATCGTAACCGAGGCTCACGCCGTCGGGTGTGAAATACGGATCGGTAAACGACAGCGAGCCGTTCAGCGTGGTTTTACTGCGTGAGGCGCGCAGGGAAACGGATTTGCCCGTACCGAACAGGTTGTCTTGGGAAACGCCCACAGACATGACCAAGCCGGTATCCTGAACCCAGCCCGCGCTCATATCCAGCGAACCGGTAGAACGCTCGTTCACGCTCATGTTCAAATCGACTTGGTCGGGCGTATTGGCAACCGGTACAGCATCGAATTGTACGTTGTCGAAGTAGCCCAGCAGCTCGACACGCTCTTTGGAACGTTGCAGCTTGGAAGTGTCGTAAGGCGCGGATTCCATCTGACGCAATTCGCGGCGCACGACTTCATCACGGGTTTTGTTGTTGCCGGTAATGTTGATTTCGTTCACATAAATTTTGCGGCCGGGTTCGACATTCAGGACGAAATCGACAGTTTGGGTCTCGGCATTAGGCACTGGCTGAACGTTGACTTCGCTGAACGCGTAGCCTGCCGTACCCATGCGGTTTTGAATGGCTTCGAGCGATTTGACCATTTGGGCGCGTTCGTACCATTTGCCCTTCTTCATAGTCAGCAGTTTTTGCAGCTCTTCTTTCGGCACTTCGCGGGTGTCGCCTTCTATGCGCACGTCGCCCCAACGGAAGCGTTCGCCCTCGTCAACCGTGATTTTGATGGTTTGCTTGGTTTTGTCTTCGTTGGTCTGGATGTCGGTATCCAGAATGCGGAAATTGAAATAGCCGTTGTTTTGGTAGAACTCGCTGACGCGCTCCATGTCTTGCGAGAATTTTTGCTCGTTAAACTGGTTGCTCTTAGTCAGCCAAGTCCACATGCCGCCTTCGCTCAAAGACATTTGTTTCATGAGCTTGCGGTCGGAATAGACTTTGTTGCCTTCAAATTCGATGTCGGTAATCTTGGTGGTTTTACCCTCATCGATGGCGATGTCGATGGAAACGCGGTTACGCGCGAGTTTGGTGACGGTCGGCGTGATTTGGACCGACTGTTTGCCGCGGCTTTTGTATTCTTCCTTCAGGCTGGCGACAGACTGGCTCAGCGTGGCCGGATTGAAGTATTGGGATTGCGCCAAACCGAAGGATTCAAGGTTTTTCTTGATTACATCGTTTTGCAGCATTTTCGCGCCAGTGATGTTCAGCGTGCTGATGGTCGGGCGTTCGATAACGGTCAGCAAGACCTGATTGCCCATGGTCTCTACGCGGACATCGTCAAAAAAACCGGTCGCATACAGACTTTTGATGATTTCTTCGCTGCGTGCGTCGCTGAATTGGTCGCCGACTTTGACGGGCAGGTAGTTGAAGACCGTACTCGGTTCGGTGCGCTGCAAACCTTCGACGCGGATGTCTTGAATGGTGAAGTCGGCAAACGCCAAAGGCGACATGCCCAATACCATCAAAGCAGAAGCAATCTGTTTCAATTTCATAAAATTATCCAAACAAACGGTTGATGTCATTAAAGAAAGCCAGTGCCATCATGAACAGCATGGCAGCCAGTCCGAGTCGCAGGCCGATTGCCTGTATGCGCTCGCTCAAGGGCTTTCCGCGTATCCATTCGGCAGTGTAGAACACCAAATGCCCGCCGTCCAACACGGGAATGGGCAACAAGTTCAACACGCCTAAACTAATGCTGACCAACGCGAGGAATTCCAAATAGCTTTGAAATCCCAGCTGTGCCGTTTTTCCGGCGACGTCGGCAATGGTCAGCGGGCCTGAAATATGGTTCAGGGAGGCATTGCCTGTAATCAGTTTTCCGAAGAATTTTACCGTCATCCAAGCGTTGTTGACGGTTTTGTCCCAGCCCATCGCAAATGCTTCTGCGACAGACGGCTTATATTCGCGCTTGATTTCTTTTGCCCACGCTTCGTCGCCCTGAGGACCGAAGCCTACCCTGCCGACCAGCGTTCTGTCGGGTTGCTGGATACTGTCGGGGCGGATGGTCGTCTGAAAAGTTTGACCATTGCGCTCGTAGCTCAATTCGATTTTCTTGCCCGGGCTTTGGCGTACGATTTCCACCCATTGCTGCCAAGACTCGATGTCTTGTCCATCGGCACTGATCAGCTTGTCGCCTTTTTTCAAACCGGCTTTTTCAGCCGGGCTGTTTTCTGTCATTTCGCCGACACGGGTGGTGATTTTAAAAGGCGACAACCCGATATAGCCTTGGTTTTTCGCAATTTTACCTGCTTCGGGCGTGCCGGCGGCATCGATAATCCGCATGGTTTTTTGCCCCGAGCTCGTCTGAACGGCAACATTTACCTTGCCTGACTCGATGTTCAACACGATTTCTTGCTGGGCTTTTTCCCACTCGCCGACGTTAACGCCGTTAACCGAAATAATTTTGTCTCCGGGCTGAAAACCGGCTTTGGCGGCAATGGTATTTTGCTCGACCATGCCGACATAAGGGCGGATTTCGGTAACGCCGAAGGAAAAACTCAAGCCGTAAAGCAGAACCGCCAGCGCGAGATTGGTCAGCGGGCCTGCGGCGACGATGGCGATGCGTTTGGCAGGATGCTGTTTGTCGAAGGCGTAAGGCAGGTTGGACGGCGCTACTTCACCCTCGCGCGTATCGACCATTTTGACATAGCCGCCCAACGGGATGGGCGCCAAACACCATTCGGTATCGCCGCGCTTTCTGCTGAAAAACGGCTTACCGAAGCCGACGGAAAAGCGTACGACTTTGACGCCGCACAATCTGGCGACGATGTAGTGTCCGAACTCGTGCAGGCTGACCAAAATCAGGATAGCGAAAATAAAAGCTAGAAGGGTTTGCAAAAGAATCTCTCTGGTTGGGTATGGGTTGACGTTGTCGATGTTTCAGACGACGTATCAAGGCAGGGGTCGTCTGAAAAGCATTCGCAATGTGTAGAAAATATTATTGGCGTTATTTTGCCGATTATAAAGTCAGTCTGCCGTTTTGTCCGCCACACATGACGGGTGGGCGGGTTTTCAGACGACCTGTCATTTTTTATCGTTGCGGCACGGTTTATCCCAATGCGGCGATAAATTCCTGCGCCTGCCTGCGGGTAACGGCGTCTTGCGCCAGCAGGTTTTCGATATTGCCGAGGTCGTCTGAAAAGTCTTGTGCGAGACAGTGGGCGACGGTTTTGGCAATGTCGGTAAACTTAATCTGCCCGTCCAAGAAGGCGGCGACGGCAGCTTCGTTGGCGGCGTTCAAGACGCAGGGTGCGGCTCCGCCCGCGTTCATGGCTTCATAGGCAAGCTTCAGACAAGGGAAGCGGTCAAAGTCGGGCTTTTGGAAGGTCAACGCAGACAATGCGTCGAAATCCAGATCGCCGACACCCGAATCGATGCGCTCGGGCAAGCCCAAACAATAAGCGATGGGCGTACGCATATCGGGATTGCCCAGTTGCGCCAGCACGGAGCCGTCGCGGTAGCGTACCATGCTGTGTATCACGGACTGCGGATGGATAACGACTTCGAGTTTATCAGGCGGGCAGTTGAACAGCCAATGCGCTTCAATCAGCTCCAAACCTTTGTTCATCATGGTGGCGGAATCGACGGAGATTTTGCGCCCCATGCTCCAATTGGGGTGTTTGACCGCTTGGGCAGGCGTAATGCTGTCGAATATGCCTAAATCGGCCGTCAGAAACGGGCCGCCGGAAGCGGTCAGGATAATCGAACGGATGCCGTGTTCGTTCAGACGACCTGTGTAATCGCGCGGCAAAACTTGGAAAATGGCGTTGTGTTCGCTGTCGATGGGCAACACTGCCGCGCCGTTTGCGCGGGCGGTTTCCATAAACAACGCGCCGGAAACCACCAGCGTCTCTTTGTTCGCCAGATAAATGGTTTTGCCTTTTTGCGCCGCCGCCAGCGCGGAAGGCAGGCCCGCCGCTCCGACAATGGCGCACATGACACCGCTGACTTCATCGGCAGACGCCACATCAACCAATGCCTGCGCGCCGTGTAAAACCTGCGTCGCCGCACCGTCGCGTTTCAACAGGGCTTCAAGCCGAGCGGCGTGTTCCGCATCGGCAACGACGGCATATTCGGGGCGGAACGTCCGGCATTGAACCGCCAGTTTCTCAACCTGCTTATGCCCCGTCAGCGCGAATACGCGGAATTTTTCGGGGTGGCGGGAGACAACGTCCAGCGTGCTTTCGCCTATACTGCCGGTACTGCCTAATATGGTCAGGACTTGTGGTGTCATGGTGTGTTCTTTATGTACTGCTTTCGGATTTCAGACGACCTTTAGGCTTGAGGTCGGAAAGGTCGTCTGAAAACGCTTATTCGATATTGTGTTTGATGTGTTCCAACGATTTTTATAGTGGATTAACTTTAAACCAGTACGGCGTTGCCTCGCTTTAGCTCAAAGAGAACGATTCTCTAAGGTGCTGAAGCACCAAGTGAATCGGTTCCGTACTATCTGTACTGTCTGCGGCTTCATCGCCTTGTCCTGATTTAAATTTAATCCACTATAACCGCTTCAGAACAAGCTTTCAAAGGCGGCATAGACGCTGATGACGGCAATCAGGCTGTCCACGCGGTCAAACACGCCGCCGTGTCCGGGCAGCAGATTGCTGCTGTCTTTGATGCCCGCCGCGCGTTTGAGCCAGCTTTCCAACAGATCGCCGCATACGCTGACAACGGTCAACACCAAACCGATTAACACGGTATTGAACCAGCCTGCGTCAAACGTGAGCCAACCAGCCCACCACACCACAGTCATGTACACTGCCACGCAAATCGCGCCGCCGATTGCGCCTTCCCAGCTCTTGCCGGGGCTGACGGTCGGTGCGATTTTGTGTTTGCCGAACGCTTTGCCGCTGAAATAAGCGCAAACATCGGCAACCCACACCAAACCCATCACGGCGAGCAGCGACAAGGCGTAATCGGGATGCGGGCGCAGGGACATGAGTGCGAACCAAAACGGCATGACCAAAAGCCAGCCGACGGTATAAGCCTGCCAGCCGCCGTTCAATTTCCATTTGAATTTCAGCCACAAAGGCATAACGACCAGCCAAAACGCCAAAACGGCGTACCAGACGATATCCGGCAGCGTCCAACCGCCTGCATAGGCAATCACGCCGAACACCAGTGTCGCGGCGAGATAATGATTGGTTTTCAGTTTTTCCAATCCGCTCATGCGGGCGTATTCCCACAGCATAACCAGGGAAATCAACCCGCAAAATGCCGCCCACAGCCATTGCGGCGCGTAAAACAGCATACCAAGCATCAACGGCAGCATCCACAGCGCCGTGATAATCCGTTGTTTCAACATTTTTAACCCCTTTGCTGCTCTACCGGCAGCTGTTCCGAAGTGCGTCCGAAGCGCCGTTCGCGTTTTTGGAACGAGGCGACAGCATCGTCCAAGGCTTTGCTGTCAAAATCGGGCCACAGGGTATCGGTAAAATAAAGTTCGGCATACGCCATCTGCCAAAGCAGGAAATTGCTGATGCGCGTTTCGCCGCCGGTGCGGATGAACAAATCCGGTTCCGGCGCATCGCCCAGCATCAAGTGTTTCGCCAGCGCGTCTTCCGTAATCTCGGATACGCCTTCGGCAATCAGTTTGTTTGCCGCCTGCAAAATATCCCAGCGGCCGCCGTAATCCGCGGCGATGCTCAGGGTCAGGCCGGTATTGTTCGCCGTCAACGCTTCCGCTTCTTCGATGCCTTGCAGAATCTGCCGGTTGAAGCGTTCGCGGCTGCCCAACACCTTCAGGCGCATATTGTTTTCGTGCAGACGGCGCACCTGTTTTTGCAAAGCCTGCAAAAACAGCCCCATCAGGAACGACACTTCGTCTTCGGGGCGGCGCCAGTTTTCAGTCGAAAAGGCAAACACGGTCAGATATTGCACACCCAGTTTGGCGCAATGCTTCACCATATTTTCCAACGCGTCCAAGCCGCGTTTATGCCCCATCACGCGGGGAAGGAAACGCTTTTTCGCCCAACGGCCGTTGCCGTCCATAATCACGGCGATATGCTTCGGAACCGAAGTATGTTCCAAAATGGTCTGCGTGCTGCTCTTCATATCTGCCTTTCGCAGCGCGGCGGTTCAAAGGTCGTCTGAAACGCCGCGGACAAGGGTTTAAATCGCCATCAAATCTTCTTCTTTGGCAGCCAGCGTTTTGTCGGCTTCGGCGATGTATTTGTCGGTCAGTTTTTGAACCGCTTCTTCGCCGCGACGTGCTTCGTCTTCGGAAATTTCTTTGTCTTTCAAGAGTTTTTTGATGTGATCGTTTGCATCGCGGCGCACGTTGCGGATGGACACGCGTCCTTCTTCCGCCTCGCTGCGTACGACTTTAATCAAATCTTTACGGCGCTCTTCGGTCAACATAGGCATAGGCACACGGATCAAATCGCCGACGGCTGCCGGGTTCAGACCCAAGTTTGAATCGCGGATGGCTTTCTCGACTTTCGCCGCCATATTGCTTTCAAAAGGTTTCACGCCGATGGTGCGCGCGTCCAGAAGCGTCACGTTGGCAACTTGGCTGACCGGAACCATACTGCCCCAGTATTCGACTTCCACTTGGTCCAACAGACCGGTATGCGCACGGCCGGTACGCACTTTCGCCAAATTCTCTTTCAGCACTTCTACCGAGCGCTGCATTTTGCTTTCCGCTGTTTTTTGAATATCGTTAATCATTTTCTGCTTTCAAATAAGATACTGAATTTAAAACCTCGCCCGGACGCATGACCATCCGAACGGCAATCAAGCTGTTAACTGCGCATAGTACCGTCATTCGGCGATTCCGACAAGGCAGGGGCGGTTTTGGGCCTTGTTTCTTAACTGATATTTAAATGCCGTTGCACATGAGTTTGGGACGGAAAAGCATGGACGGCCTCGATACAGCCGAATTCATTTGCGTATAGACAAAAAGGTCGTCTGAAAACCTTGCCAACCGGTTTTCAGACGACCTTTATCCTATCCTACCTCCCAACCTCTCTATGGCTAAAGGCAGGGTGCAAAACAGGAAAATACGCTCCTGTTACGATGCAATCACGAACCAAAGACCTCGAAGAAGCAGGTATATCAATAATGTGATGGTAATGTTGTTGTATCGCCATTTCATTTGGTTGATGGAAAAAACCAGCAGTATGAGGAGAAAGAATTGTCCTATGTATACCCATACCATGTCTGCTGACAACAATACGGCACAAATCAATCCCAAAGGCAAAAGAATCATCCAAGCAGGCAACGAAGCAATCGCCCACTTCGGTTTTCTATTACGTGCACGGACAAATTCTCCAATAGAAGAAAAGGTCGTCTGCTTCTGCGTAATCAAAGACAAAATACTCATGCCGCCATAAGCTACGGCGCAAATATACAGCAATTGTTTATAGTTGCTTACGAAGCTAATCGCAGCTAAAGGCGTAAGAAGTCCAAGTACGATAAAAGTCAATCGGGAAGAGCGCAGATGCAGGCGTTCTGCCATAGCCGCGCGGGCGGCAACGCTGCATAAGACAACAGAAACAATGGAAGCAATAATTGGAGATACTGTATTGGATACACCTTCACTCAAGTATGAAAGATCTTCCGCGGCGGACAACATACCGGTTACGAACATGACCATGACAACAAACAGCAATAGGAGTTGCAACAGAGATCCTTCCCATTGATCGTTGCCGCGTTTGAACTGCAAAGCATTAACCAATATTATGCAGGCGAGTGCCCATGAGTAGAGCGGCATAGTCAACCACATGATGAAAACATCGTTGTCTTCATGGTTGAAATGAGACATCGTTAGGCCGAGCAGTATCCAGCCGACAAGGAAAATAACCCAACCAGTCAAAGGCGCGACAACAATCCTCGCCCAAGCCATCTGCCACGGAGACAAAGAGGACATACGCAACTGGTCAAATGCATTGCTGGATACATCTTGGCGCAAACTGCGCTCAATCTGCAGATAAAGGGCGATATTTGAAATGCCGGTACCGAACGCACCAATACCGGCAATATATTCCACCAAGTCTCCAGAATTGGGGGTGGCAAAAACAAACAGGCTGTAGAGTATGATGATGCCTACAATCATGCCCCAGCTCATGTTGAGCCACATCAGCCTTTGAAATTCGGCGTTAACCCGGATTTTGGGGATATTCAATTTATTGTCCATCGGCTTGCTCCTGTTGCTCTTGTTGCTCCTGCTCGTGGAGATTGAGGCTGTTTTGATAACTGTTTAGCAGCGACGCTTTAATGACGGCAGCTTCGCTCAAAGGCAGGTTTTGTTCAAACAGTTTGCGCAACAAGGCCGCACGTGCTTCTTCTCCCGCATCCAATATGACGGTAACGGCATGATTGTTCCATTCTGCCTGCTTCACGCCTTCCATATTGCGGACCCGCTCGAATATGGATTCATCCAAACCGACAAATTGCAGCGAAACAGTCTGATCTTCGTTAACATCATCATTAACAGATTGAAATGCCTGAACACGTCCGCCTTTGATAACCAGCATATGCGAACAATATTCGTCCAGCTCGGAAAGAATATGGCTCGACACCAAAATGCTCATGCCTTCATCTTTGAGCTTCAGCAGCAACAAAGACAATTCATGTCGTGCCTCAGGGTCAAGACCGCTGGCAGGTTCATCCAAAAGCAAGAACTTAGGACGATGGATGATGACTTGCCCGATACCGACACGCTGTTTCTGACCACGGGAAAGGTCGCTGACTTTGGCATACAATTTATGTTCCAAATTAAGCAGGCGAACGGTTTCCAGCAGCAAATCAGGAAGTCGCGCATCAGGAATACCGCGGGATTTGGCGGCATAAGTTAAGCACTGGATTACGCTCAAACCATCCGGCAACCCAAAAAAATCAGGCAGATAGCCGAGTTTGGAAAAACTTTCGCGCGGATTATCAAGAATAGGCAGACCGTCAAGCAAGACATCGCCGGATGTCGGGATTTCCAATCCTGCCATACAACGCATCAAAGTGGATTTGCCGGCACCATTAGGTCCGATTAATCCGGTAATACTGCCCTGCGGAAGCTCAACCGAGACATCGTACAATGCCTGCGTATTGCCGTAGTAAAAATCTAGATGTTGGACATTAATCATAATATTTATAAGATATGAAGGGGTTGGATGCAAAAATCGGGGGCGCTAACGCCGACTGACAAACTTTTATCACACGGATGAAATGACAAAATGGCTTTTCAGACGACCTCAAACATTTCTTGGCATTTCATGATAAACATTCAGCCTCAGCCGTTCCGATCTTGAGCCTTCGTATTATCAACAAAAAACTGTTTGACATACAAAAAACTGCTTCTGCGGTCGCTTTAATAGAAAGACGGATAACTTTACCCTATATCAGCGAACTTAAAAAAGCGGCAAGGACATCTTCCAAGCCGCTTTTTTGTCATTGGTTTGTTACCTTCCAACCTATAAATGGCATATGGAACATCATCAAATATCTCAAGAGATACGTTTTCAGACGACCCCACAATGACTTAGGGCGGCAACAAACGAATAATAGACAAATCCTGTTACCATATTTTCGACAGTTTTTC
>NZ_AJMT01000170.1:0-7990 GCF_000260655.1 Neisseria sicca VK64 | reverse complement strand
TTCAAAACAATTGGCGGGACTTCTTCCATTTATCGTAATACATAAAACCCATCTGATCGATTTTCCACTCTCCGCCTTCCAAAACCAGCGTATAGGTTTTCTTTTCCCCACTATAATCCAACACATCTATTTCATATTTTTTATCACTGATTTTCCGTTCAGACGTAATCGTTTCGTTATATTCTGGTGGCATTTGAAAATCAGGAGCTTCTTGTCTAGCTTGCCTTAAAGATAAAGCTTTTTTAGATAAAAATTGGTGATGTATTTTTTTGATTTCATCAGCTCTTTTTTTGCTGTTTTCATCGTGATTAATTTCAAAAAAAGCACCTTCATCCAAACTTTTTTGAGTAAGCTCTCCCCAATACAATTCATAATCTTTCATTTGTTGAATGAACTCAGCTAATGTTTCATGCGCGGTTTTCATATTAGGAATTTCCTTTAAAGTGTTCTAAATTGCATTTTACTCATTCTCTACAAAAAGGTCGTCTGAAACGCTTATCCGTGTTTCAGACGACCTTTCGCTTTCAGGATTTAAAAAAACGGATTGTGCCGTTTTTCATGCCCGATGTCGGTCATTCTGCCGTGTCCGGCGATGACGCGCGTGTCTTCGGGCAGGACGAACAATTTGTTGCGGATATTATGGATGAGGTCGGCGTGGTTGCCGCGCGGGAAGTCGGTTCTGCCTATGGTTTCGTAAAACAATACGTCGCCCGCGATGAGCAGCCCCGCTTCGGCGCAGTAAAAAACGACGTGGCCGGGCGTGTGGCCGGGGATGTGCAGGACTTGGAAGGTGTGGCTGCCGACCTTGAGCGTTTCGCCTTCGTTCAGCCAGCGGGTCGGCTTGAACGCGGGGGAAACGGGAAAACCGTATTGGGCGGTCGTTTCGGGCAGGGCTTGCAGCAGGAATTCGTCGTCTGCATGAGGGCCGATGACGGGGACGGGGCGGTGTTCCCGCAATTCCACCACGCCGCCGGCATGGTCGAGGTGTCCGTGGGTCAGCCAAATGGCGGTCAGGGTGAGGTTTTTCGCGTCCAGCTCTTGCAGCAGGTAGGGAACGTCGCCGCCGACATCTGTCAGGACGGCTTCGCGGGTTTCGTCATCCCACAAAAGGGTGCAGTTTTGGCGGAAGGGGGTAACGGCAATGATTTCGGCTTGAAGTGCCATGAGGCGGGATTCCTTGGGTAGTGGTTGGATGGGGGCTTGAACTTCGTTGAAACGATGAAACGATGTTTTCAGACGACCTTCGGTCTGTTTATGCGGTATCATTATTATATTTGAAATAATCACTCACATTATTGGAACGTTTATGAGAACTTCAATGCAGGGCATGATACCGATTTTTGCCGCTTTTTTCATCCAAACGGCGCTCGGCGCGGATTTGATGCTGGCGCAGGAATACAAAGACCAAGAGATTGCGGGCTGGGCGATGAGCGAGAAGCTCGACGGCGTGCGCGCGTATTGGGACGGGCGCCAACTGGTCAGCAGGCAGGGCTACGCATTTACCCCGCCCAAAGGTTTTACCGCGCAGTTCCCGCCCTATCCGCTCGACGGCGAGCTGTATAGCGGGCGCGGGCAGTTTGAACAGATTTCCGCCGCCGTGCGCTCGTCTTCCGGCGATTGGCGCGGCATCCGCCTGCACGTTTTCGATGTCCCCAAAGCGCAAGGCAACCTCTACCAACGCCTCGCCGTCGCAACGCAATGGCTGAAAACGCATCCGAACGCGCCCATCACCATCATCCCGCAAACCAAAGTCCGCGACCGGCAGCACGCGATGGATTTTTTGAAACAAATCGAAGCGCAGGGCGGCGAAGGCGTGATGCTGCGCCAACCCGAATCGCGTTACAGCGGCGGCAGGAGCAGCCAATTATTGAAGCTGAAAAGCCAATACGACGACGAATGCACGGTAACGCGGCATTATGAAGGCAAAGGGCGCAACGCCGGACGGCTGGGCGCGGTCGGCTGCAAAAACCGACACGGCGAATTCCGCATCGGCAGCGGCTTCAAAGACAAAGACCGCGACAACCCGCCCAAAATCGGCTCGGTCATCACATACCGCTACCGCGGCTTCACACAAAAAGGCACGCCGAAATTTGCGACGTTTGTGCGGGTCAGAACGGACAGGTAAGAGCGGATGGTCGAAAGGTCGTCTGAAAACCGTATTTTTAGGTTTTCAGACGACCTTTTTATAAGTTTGACGGATACTGAATTAGTTTTCTGCTTTGGCGGAGAAAAGGAAGGCTTCGGTATATATGGTGTACAATTTTCGTCTGATTGTTTTCATAAAGGGATAAATGATGGATTGTGATATTTTAACTGTTGATGGTTTGATTGAAGAAAGTCTCCTATTTTTTGATGAGAGACAATACGATGAAGCGATTGAAAAACTCCATCAAGCTTGGGATGAGATTGTAGATAAAAGCACTCAGATTAATGAGCAAATTAATATTCAAGCTTGGTTTGGTCGTTGTTATTTTGCACAGGCAGAGAAAGCCAAGGATGCGGATAAGTCAGATGAATTGTTCAAACTAGCCGTTGAACACTATCGGCAAAGGTTGAAACTTGCCAAGCAACTGACAGATAAACAAGATAGTATTGATGAACAAATCGATGTCCAAGTTTGGCTTGGTCATCATTATCTTGCATATGCTGTTGGAATTAAAGATACAAATAAAGCAGGAGAACTGTTTGGACAATCCGTTAAACACTATGAGAAATGGCTGCAACTTACCGAGCAACTGGAAAATAAACAAGATTGTATTGGGCAACAAACTGATGCTCAATCTTGGCTTGTCCGTTGTTATGTTGAACAGGCTAGGAAAACCAAGAATACTGGCGAAATAAACGACCTATTCGGGCGAGCCATTAAACACAACGAAAAAAGATTACAACTTGCCGAGCAACTGGAAGATAAACAAGACGACAGTATTCAGAAACAAATCGATGCCCTATCTTGGTTTTGCGGTTGTTATTTGGAGCAAGCTATAAAAACCAAGGATATGAACGAAGCAGCCAAACTGCTCAAGCAAGCGGCTGCATTCTCCAAACAACATTTATGGTTTACTAGACAACTGGAAGATGAACAAATCCGCATTCAGCAACAAATATTTGCTCGATTTGGGCTTGGCCGTTGTTATATAGAGCGGGTTAAGAGAATTAAAAATACAGATAAAGTGGAAGCACTTTTCAAGAAACAAGCCGGTAAATATCTTTTGACTGCTGATAGACAATTATCACAATTAAGTGATGAAGCAAAAAAAAGAATAGAAAAAAGGATCCATCAAAGTTTAAGAGATGTCGCTTATCTCAATGAAGATTGGCATTCTTATTTCGAAAAGAAAAAACAAGAAATACAGGAATCGCTTTTCAAAGGTAAAACTTCACAACCGCAAGACGCCGTTGCAACCGTGCTGGCGGTTCTCCATATCACGCCGATAGAGTTGGGTTTCATCCCGATGGCGCATTACACTTCGCCCCATGTATGCCATATATTATTCGGCATCGGCGGCAGTGAAACCGCCAATCCGATGCGGCTCGGCAGCTCCACCTATATGAACGACCCGTCCGAAGGCAAGGCATTGTTGGACTTACTGAACCAACAGGATTTGGAGTTGGAAAACAAAGCGGATGGCGCGTCCCACAATGCTTTTTTTACCTGCTTCTCTAGCCGCATCAACGATTTGAACCAGTTTCGTCTGTATGGGAAAGAAGGCGGCGTGGAGGCTTCTGGCTGCTGCCTGGTGTTCAATAAAAACGGGGATTGGCTGAAAGAATCGGATGTTTCCGCCCCGTTCCGCAGCCTGTCCGAAATGTCTGGGCAGAATTCAGACGACCTGCCAAAAGTTGATGAATATGAAAAATTGCCGCTTTATCAAGTCGCTTATGTCGCTTACAAAGATGAATATATTGCGGAAAAGAAATGCGGGATATGGCTTCTCCCTCAAGAAAAACTGAAATTCGGTATCCGCCTGAAACCCGTCGGAAATGAAGACTGGCATCAGTTCCGCTTGGAAAAATTAAAAGAAGCGTTGGAAGAGCTTATCGAGTTTTTCAAGGACAACTCCGCCGTCAGCGACGACGATAAAGAAGCCTTGGAATACATCCGCTATCTGTTTAAAGACTTCGCCTTCCGCGACGAAGAAGAGTTCCGCCTGCTGGTTATCAAACCAATCGATTCGGAGGAAATCGAATATTGCGAGACGACCCAATCCCTCTATATCCCTTATGCCGATATACGGAATCTGGCGGACGAGGTGATTTTGGGTACGAATTACGAAAAAACCGGCAATCAACGCAAGGCGGAAGTGTTCCGCTATCAGATGAAGCAAAAATGCCCCGACGTCAAAGTCTCCCGCTCGACGCTGCCGATTAATCCGCCGAATAAGTAGCTTGGTTTGCGCGGCAATGCCGAACCGGCCGTAGGTCGGATACTTGTATCCGACAAAAACCTGCCATCTCAAAAGCCGTCGGATTCGAGAATCCGACCTACTGCAACTGATGGCTAGGCCGGTGTATTGAAAGCGATGGCAAAATCCGCTTCTCTGTTTTCAGACAACCTTAGCCCGTTTTGGGTTTATAATTTCCTTTTTCCCAACTGATTTCCCCGTTTACCATGATCGATTTAGAAACCAAACGCCTTGAAACCCAAGCCATGCTTGATAATGCCGAGCTTTTGTTCGACCAAGACCAATGCCGTGCCGCGCTGCAAAAAGTGGCGGACGAGATTACGCGCGATTTGGGGGATAAATATCCGCTCCTGCTGCCTGTAATGGGCGGGGCGGTGGTGTTTACGGGGCAGTTGCTGCCGCTGTTGCGCTTTCCGTTGGACTTTGATTATGTTCATGTTTCCCGTTACGGCGACAAACTGGCGGGCGGCGCGTTCAACTGGAAACGTATGCCCGACCCGGAGCAGATTCGGGGCCGTCATGTGGTCGTATTGGACGATATTTTGGACGAGGGGCACACGATGTCGGCGATTCAATCCAAGCTTTTGGAAATGGGGGCAGCGAGCTGCCGTGCGGCTGTGTTTGCCAACAAGTTGATCGACAAGGAAAAACCGACCAAGGCGGATTATGTCGGAATGGATGTTCCCAACCGCTACGTCTTCGGCTACGGTATGGATGCAGCGGGCTGCTGGCGCAATTTGGGCGAAATTTACGCGCTCAACCAAGGCTGATGCCGAGTTAAAAAAGGTCGTCTGAAACCTTTTCAGACGACCTTTGTGCCACCATATCGCGCTATGTAGCGGGTGAACGGACGATACCTTCGCCCACACCGGCCGAATAAAATCATCAGGGAACACATCATGATCAACCTTTTAATCATTACCCACGAGGCAGTAGGCGAAGCCTACCGCAGCCTGACCCATCATTTCTTCCCCACGGGCATGCCGGAAAACATCCGCATCCTCGGCGTAGAGCCTGACGAAGACCAAAACGACATCATCAACAATGCCATCGCCGCGCTGCAAGAGTTTCCTGAAAACCACGGCGTATTGATTATGACCGACATCTTCGGCGCGACGCCGTGCAATGCCGCCCGCAGGCTGGTTCGCGCGGGCAAATCCGCCATCCTGACCGGACTGAACGCGCCGATGATGATTAAAGCGACCCAATACTCGCCCATGGCGGAAGATCTCGCCGCCTTTACTGAAACGGTCAGGGAAGCCGCCGTCAAAGGCATTTTCGCCATCACCGCCGAACCGGAAGATTTGGTGTGCAAACAGCACGCCGAAGCCGTCTAACCCGACCGACACGTTTTCAGACGACCCCGCACACCCGAAAGTCGAACATGCAAAAACAACAAATCGAAATCATCAACAAACTCGGACTCCACGCCCGCGCTTCCAGCAAATTCACCCAAACCGCGTCTCAGTTTCAAAGCGAAGTCTGGGTGACGAAAAACGGAAGCCGCGTCAATGGCAAAAGCATCATGGGCTTAATGATGCTCGCCGCCGCCAAAGGCACGATCATCGAGCTGGAAACCGACGGTTTGGACGAAGCCGCAGCCATGAAGGCATTGACCGACTTAATCAACGACTACTTCGGCGAGGGCGAATAATGAGTATCGTGCTGCACGGTGTTGCCGCGGGCAAAGGCATCGCCATCGGACAAGCCCACCTGATTACGCGCGGCACGGCGGAAGTGCCGCAATACGACGTTTCAGACGACCTCATCGACGCCGAAGCCGCCCGTTTCGATGCCGCCATCAAAGCCACGCGCAAAGAGTTGGAACAGTTGCGCAGCGCGATTCCCGAAAACGCCCCGACCGAATTGGGCGCGTTTATTTCGCTGCACCTCATGCTGCTGACCGACGTAACCCTCTCGCGCGAACCCGTCGATATTTTGAAAGAACAAAAAATCAATGCCGAATGGGCATTGAAACAGCAAAGCGACAAGCTTGCCGCCCAGTTCGACAACATCGAAGACGACTACCTGCGCGAACGCAAACAAGACATGCTGCAAGTCGTCCGCCGCATCCACAACAACCTTGTCGGGCAAAGCAACGACTTAAACCTCAACGAAGGCTTGTTTGAAGACACCATCCTGATTGCCCACGACCTCTCGCCCGCCGACACCGTCCTCTTTAAAGAGCAGCGCATTACCGCCTTCGTTACCGACGTCGGCGGCCCGACCAGCCACACCGCCATCCTAGGCCGCAGCCTCGACATCCCTTCCGTCATCGGCCTGCACAACGCCCGCAGGCTCATTACCGAAAACGAAACCGTCATCGTTGACGGCATCAACGGCGTCCTCATCATCGATCCGGACGAAGTCGTCCTCAACGAATACCGCCGCCTCGCCCGCGAATACCGCCTCCACAAGCGCGAACTCAACAAGCTCAAAAAAACCGCCGCCACCACCGCCGACGGCATCAACATCGAGTTGCTCGCCAACATCGAATCTGCCGAAGACATCAAAGCCCTGCACAACTTCGGCGCAGACGGCGTCGGACTCTTCCGCAGCGAATTCCTCTATCTCAACCGCGACACCATGCCGACCGAAGACGAGCAGTACGAAGTGTACAGCGCGATTGTGAAAAAAATGAAAGGCAAAAGCATCACCATCCGCACCGTCGATTTGGGCGTGGACAAAAACCCCCGCTGGTTCGGTCAAAATTCCACCCCCAACGGCAGCCTCAACCCCGCGCTCGGACTTACCGGCATCCGCCTGTGCCTCGCCGAACCCGTCATGTTCCGCACCCAAATGCGCGCTATCCTCCGCGCCGCCGTTCACGGCCCCGTGCGCATGATGTGGCCGATGATTACCTCCTTGTCCGAAGTGCGCCAATGCCTGATCCACCTCGACACCGCCCAACGCCAGCTCACCGAACGCGGCGAAACTTTCGGCACGGTCAGCGTCGGCTGCATGATTGAAATCCCGTCCGCCGCCATGACCGTCGGCAGCATCCTGAAACTGACCGACTTCATCTCCATCGGCACCAACGACCTGATCCAATACATCTTGTCGGTTGACCGCGGCGACGACAGCGTCAGCCACCTCTACCAGCCAGGCCATCCCGCCGTGTTGAAAACCATCCAGCACATCATCCGCACCGCCAACCGCATGGAAAAAAGCGTCTCCATATGCGGCGAAATGGCAGGCGACACCACCTACACGCGGATGCTGCTGGGCATGGGGCTGCGCCGATTCTCCATGAACCCCAACAACCTGCTCCCCGTCAAAAACATCATCCTGCACAGCAACACCGCCCTGCTCGAAACCGAAACTGCCAAAATCCTCCGCAGCGAAGATTCGGAAAAAACCGAGAAGCTGCTGAAATTGCTCAACAGCGCGGAACACGAAGAAGAGCGGCAGGACGAAGACAGCCCGATAGCGCAGGCGTAAAGGTTCTATAGTGGATTAACTAAATCAGGACAAGGCGACGAAGCCGCAGACAGTACAGATAGTACGGGACCGATTCACTTGGTGCTTCAGCACCTTAGAGAATCGTTCTCTTTGAGCTACGGCGAGGCAACGCCGTACTGGTTTAA
>NZ_AJMT01000169.1:0-4961 GCF_000260655.1 Neisseria sicca VK64 | reverse complement strand
GCGCCTTTGTCCGTAGCGTCCTTTATGCCGCCGGTAGGTTTCGACGAGGAGGGCTTTGTCGGCTGCGTCGGGGTCGGGTCGGTCTTGGTGGTGGTAGTAAAAGCTGCTTTTGGGCAGGTTTGCGATGTGCAGCAGGTATTTGAGCGGGTGTTGCGCCCTCAGTGTTTGGACGGTTTGGCTTTGTCCTTTTCGGTCTGTTTTTGGCTGAGGGCTTTTAACTCCTTTAAATAGGCAACCTTTGCGCGCATATAGCACAACTCTTCGATAAGCTCTGCCTGCGTTTTTTCTTGGTCGGGTTTATCTGAGATGAAGGGGTTTTTGCGGTGTTGGGGCATGGTTTTGGATTGGGGATGTTCGAGTGCGCCGATACCGCCTTCTTGATAGGCGCGTATCCATCGTCTCAGGTGGGTTCGGGAAATGCCGTAGTGGTCTGCGGTACGCTGTTGGCTGCGTATATGCAGGTAGTGGAGTACGGCTTGGTATTTGAAGTGTAATGTATATTTGCTCATAAAAAAACTGCACCTTGTGAGTTGGAGGGGATGTCCAACTTTTGGGGTGCAGTTCAATTTTCAGACGACCTTTTTGCTTTTCAAACCAACGGCGTCAAATATCCAATTCTGCCGTATCGCCTTCTTTTTCCATCCATGCGCGGCGGGCGGCGGCTTCGCCTTTGCCCATCAGTTTGACGAAGATGTCGCGTGTTTCGTCATCCGCGCCTTCGGGGATTTGCACCTGCAACAGGCGGCGGGTGTCGGGGTGCATGGTGGTGTCTTTGAGCTGGTCGGGGTTCATCTCGCCCAAGCCTTTGAAACGGCTGATGGAATAGGCGGTTTCTTTGACGCCTTCTTTTTGCAGCCGTTCTAAAATACTGTCGAGTTCGTTTTGGTCGAGGGCGTAGAATTTGCGGGCGGGTTTGCTTTTGCCTTGTGCGTTGACATCGACGCGGAACAGCGGCGGCTGGGCGACGTAGATGTGTCCGTCGGCGACCAGTTTCGGGAAGTGGCGGTAGAACAGGGTCAGCAGCAAAACTTGAATATGAGAGCCGTCCACGTCGGCATCGGACAAGATGGCGATTTTGCCGTAGCGCAGGCCGCTTAAATCGGGATTGTCGTTGATGCCGTGCGGATCGACGCCGATGGCGACGGAAATGTCGTGGATTTCGGCGTTGCCGAAAAGCTGGTCGGGGTGGACTTCGAAGCTGTTGAGCACTTTGCCGCGCAGGGGCAAAATCGCTTGCGTGGCTTTGTCGCGGGCGAGTTTGGCGGAGCCGCCGGCGGAATCGCCTTCGACGAGGAAGAGTTCGTTTTCGCGGATGTCTTCACTTTCGCAGTCGGTCAGTTTGCCAGGCAGGACGGCGACGCCGCTGCCTTTTTTCTTTTCGATTTTTTTAACCGAACGCATCCGCGCTTGTGCCTGACGGATGGCGAGTTCGGCGATTTTTTTGCCGAAGTCCACGTTTTGATTCAGCCACAATTCCAAAGGGTCCCCCGATACGGCGGCAACGAGTTTCAATGCGTCACGGTTGGTCAGTTTGTCTTTGGTCTGACCTTGGAACTGCGGGTCAAGGACACGGGCGGAGAGGACGAAGGCGGTTTTGCTGAACACGTCGTCGCTTTGCACTTTCACGCCGCGCGGTAGGAGGTTGTGCAGATTGATGAAGTTGTTGACAGCGTTGAACACGGCTTGTTTCAAGCCCGCTTCGTGTGTGCCGCCCAGCGGGGTGGGGATGAGGTTGACGTAGCTTTCGTTGGCGCACGAGCCTTCTTCCAGCCAGGTCAGGGCAAACGCGGCGCCTTCGCCGATGCTGAAATCGCCGTTGTGGTCGTCTGAAATGTAGTTTTCGCAGGAGAACAGCGGCACGGCTTCCTGTGCGTCGGCAATCAGGTCGGTCAGATAGCTTTTCAGACCGTCGGGGTAGTGCCAGGTTTGGGTGTGCGCTTCGTCTTCGCCTTTGACCGGACGGGTCAGGGAGACGCGCACGCCCGGCAACAGTACAGCTTTGGCGCGCAGCAGGCGTTCGAGTTCGGGAATGCTGTAATTCGGGCTTTCAAAATATTTGCCGTCCGGCCAGACGCGCACTTCGGTGCCGCTGTCTTTGACGGCGCATTTGCCCACTTCCGCCAACGGTTCAACCACGTCGCCGCCGGCAAACACGATGCGGTGGATTTTGCCTTCGCGTTTGACGGTTACCTCAAGGCGGGTGGAGAGGGCGTTGGTGACGGACACGCCCACGCCGTGCAGGCCGCCTGAAAAGGCATACGCGCTGCCGCCGTCTTTTTTATTGAACTTGCCGCCTGCGTGCAGACGGGTAAATACAAGTTCGACCACGGGCACGCCTTCGACAGGGTGCAGCCCGACGGGAATGCCGCGCCCGTTGTCGCGCACGGAAAGCGAACCGTCGTCGTGGATGCGCACGTCGATTTCAGTAGCGAAACCGCCCAACGCCTCGTCCGCCGCGTTGTCGATGACTTCTTGGCAGATGTGGGTCGGGCTGTCGGTGCGGGTGTACATGCCGGGACGTTCTTTGACCGGCTCCAAGCCTTTGAGGACGGTGATGCTGGATTCGCTGTATTGGTTGTTTTTAGTCATAGGGGAAGAGGTCGTCTGAAAGGAAGAACAACGCTTTCAGACGACCTGAAAGCGTTGCGTTTCGTTATTTTATCGGTTGTCAAAAGGCAGGCGCGCGGTAAAGTCTTCGTAGCTTTCCATGCCGCGCAGGAAGCGGGAGGAGAGTTCTTTCAATGCCCCCAAGTAAACGTCGCGTTTGAAATCAATCACTTCGTCAACGGGAGCCCAATATTGGTGCCAACGCCAGCCGTCAAATTCGGGATGGTGGCAGGCGCGCAGATTGATGTCGCTGTCGCGCCCGACCAGCCGCAAAAGATACCAAATCTGCTTCTGCCCGCGATACGAACCGCGCCATTCGCGGCGTACCCAGTGGCTCGGCACATCATAACGCAGCCAGTCGCGCGTGCGTCCGACGATTTTGATGTGTTGCGGCAACAGCCCGACTTCTTCGTACAGCTCGCGGTACATAGCGGTTTCGGGGCTTTCGCCCGGCTTGATGCCGCCTTGCGGGAACTGCCACGAATGTTCGCGCACACGCTTGCCCCAAAAGACTTCGTTGCGGTTGTTGATTAAGATGATACCGACATTGGGGCGATAGCCTTCTCTGTCTAACACGGTGTCGCCCTTCGTTAAATTCAATCGTGCGATTTTCCCATAAATCGGGCGGGTTTGACAAATCGGAGGTCGTCTGAAAATTTGTTATGCCTGTTTTCAGACGACCTTTTAGGGGTTTGTGGGTAATGATAGGGAAACAGGGTGCGTGGTTTGACAAGATGCTTTTGAAGAACGGAATCTGTGGATGAGATTTGGGCTATGGATTTTTATTTTGGGTTGTCTGCGATTTAAGATGGATTTACATCGATGCGGGAAAGAGGGCGGGCGGATGCTTTCTGCTTTCATTTGTGATGTTTTTGCCGATTGCTGTTTGGAACAATGCCTGCTGCAAACGCAAAGGTCGTCTGAAAACCTGTTTCCCGGTTTTCAGACGACCTTTTTAAAGCGGATTACGCTTCGCTTTGCGCTTCTTCTTCAACGGTAACTTCAACGGCAACGGATTCGTCGCTCAAGGTGCCTTTGGTGGACGGGGTTTGTCCTGCCATACGAGGATCGTATTCTGCTGCCATGCGCAGGGCGCGGCCGAAGGCTTTGAATACGGTTTCGGCTTGGTGGTGGGCGTTGTGGCCGCTGAGGTTGTCGATGTGCAGGGTCATCATGCTGTGGTTGACGACGCCGTGGAAGAATTCTTCGAACAGGTCAACGTCAAAACGTCCGATGAGGGCGCGGGTGAAGTCGATGTTGTACACGAGTCCGGGGCGGCCGGAGAGGTCGATGACAACGCGGCTCAAGGCTTCGTCGAGCGGGACGTAGGCATGGCCGTAGCGGCGGATGCCGGCTTTGCTGCCCAAGGCTTGTTTCAGGGCTTGTCCGAGTACAATGCCAATGTCTTCGACGGTGTGGTGGTCGTCGATGTGCAAATCTCCTTTGCAGGTGATGTCGAGGTCGATCATGCCGTGGCGGGCGACTTGGGCAAGCATATGCTCAAGGAAGGGTACGCCGGTGTCGAAACGGTATTGTCCGGTGCCGTCGAGGTTGAGGTTGAGGGTGATTTGGGTTTCGCTGGTGTTGCGGGTGATGCTGACTGCGCGGCCTTCTGCGGGCATATGGAATGCCGGTGCGGCGGCTGCGGCTGCTTGGGCGGCACGCTCTTGGCGGGCGGCTTCGGCGGCTGCGGCTTTTTCTTTGTCTTTGCTGTGGTCGCGGTTTAACCAGCCTTTGCGTTTGTGCATACCGGCTTCGAGTTTGGCGGCAAGGCTGGGGCGGATGCCGCGCGCTTTTTCGTCTTCTGCCTGCTCTTCAAGGCGGCGTTTTAGTTGGGACAGGGATGCCGCGTTGTCGTAACCGCATTTGCGGGCAAGTTTGGTGAATGAGCCTGCTTCTTCGACAAGCTGCAGGAAATTGGCAAGGTGGAGTTGAGTGATGGTCATAGGTTTACTCTCTGTGAGGTTTTAAAAAATCAGGCATAAAGCTTGCGGATAATGTCCAGTACGGCATCGTTTTGCTCGGGACTGCCGATGGTAATGCGGACGCACTGCGCCAAAAGCGGATGCGTGCCGTGGAGTTTCTTAATCAGGATGCGGTTTTCTTTAAGCGTGTTAAACAATGCGTCTGCATCGGGAACACGCACGGTAATGAAATTCGCTTCGCTGGGGAAGGCTTTCAGACGACCTATGGCGGACAATTCGCTGAAAACGCGTTCGCGTTCGGCTTTCAAAATATCGATGGTCGTCTGAATCGCGTCATGGTGTTGCAGGGCGAATTTGGCGGTCGCCAAGCTTAATTGGTTCATATTGTAGGGCGGCAGGATTTTCGCCAGCTCGCCCATTACGGCGGGG
>NZ_AJMT01000168.1:0-4505 GCF_000260655.1 Neisseria sicca VK64 | reverse complement strand
TTCTTCGGCGGCTTCGCCGTCGTTTTCCGTCCATTCAAACGCGCATTCGGGACAGATGTATTGGCTGCCGTCTTCGTAGGTGTATTCGGATTGGCATTGCGGGCAAGGTGGGAGGGACATGGTGGGGATTCCTTTGGTTGAGAAGCGGGGAATTATAGTGGATTAAAATAAAAAAATAAAAATGAGACAAGGCGGCAACGCCCGCCGTGTACGGGTAGTACATAAGGGCGTTGGCAACGCCGTATCATTGCAATTTTAATCCACTATATAAGGGAAAGGAGGCAAGGATACGACGGCTTTATACCTAGCTTCAATACAAAACGACCTGTCTTGCAACAGGTCGTCTGAAAACACGGATGCGGCTTAGAGGGACAGCGAAGCTGCCTGAATCAGACCGCGGGCTTTGGCTTCGGCTTCGGCGGCACGCTCTTGCGAGGTGAACGGACCCATTTTGACGACGTATTCGTAGTCGCGTTTCTCCAGGGAAACTCTCGGGCTCATCATGCCGGCGGAAAGGTTTCTCGCCGCCTGGTTCATATAGGCTTGCGCTTCGCGCTCGGTACCGAAGGATTTCAAATCTACGAAAATGTCTTTTCCATCATAAACTTGGGTGCTTTGACCCGGTACGATTTGTTCGACTTTAACATGTGCCGTGCCTTGGTTGATGAAACCTAATTGTTGGGCGGCGGCTTTAGACACGTCGATCACACGGTTGCCGTGGAAAGGACCGCGGTCGTTGACGCGGACGATGACGCTTTTACCGTTTTTGGTGTTGGTCACACGGGCGTAGCTGGGAATGGGGAGGGTTTTGTGGGCGGCGGTCAGGGCGTTCATATTGTAACGCTCGCCACTGGAGGTTTTACGGCCGTGGAACTGGCTGCCGTACCATGAGGCGTTGCCGGTTTGGCTGAAGTTGGATACTTTGGTCATCGGCGTGTAGCGTTTGCCGGCGACTTTGTAGCTGCGGTTTGCTGAGGAACTCAGCTTCTCGGCGCGGACGATGGAGTCGGCTGAGGCGGAATGAATGGAAAGGATGCTGATTGCAACAGCAGTTAGGGTGGAGAAAAGGGTGGTTTTAGATAAAGTCAAAACGTAGTCCGTTCTAGAGTTGATAACGCGGCGGGATGGCTCCCAGGCGGTTTCAGACGACGTATTGGCAGTTTGACAAAAACCAAGCTGTTAAACAGTATCGCCTTGGTTTTTGTCAAACGGCTCAGGGAGACTCCCTTGCGGATGTTATACACCGCCTGCGTAACCGTTTTGCCGCCATGCTTCAAACAGAATCACGGCGACAGTGTTGGAAAGATTCATACTCCGGCTGTCGGGCTTCATGGGCAGGCGCAGCTTTTGCCCTTCGGGCAGGGTGTCGAGGATTTCGGCGGGCAGGCCGCGTGTCTCGGGACCGAACAAAAAGACATCGCCCTCAACAAAGGAAACTTCGTTGGGACGGGTTTTGCCTTTGGTGGTCAGCGCGAAAATGCGGCGCCCTTCCAAGGCTTTGAGACAATCTTCGAAATTCTCGTGTACCGTCAGTTTTGCAAACTCGTGATAATCCAAACCTGCGCGTTTCATTTTTGCCGAATCCAGCGGAAAACCGAGCGGCTTGACCAGATGCAAATCGGCTCCGGTGTTGGCGCACAATCGGATGATATTGCCCGTATTGGGCGGGATTTCGGGTTGGTACAAAACTATGGTAAACATATAAATCAATCACTTATAGAGCGGCATAATGCCGAAATGTTCCGTAGGTGTCAAAAACTTTAAGCTATTTTTTCATTGGCGGACGCGCCAAACTCCAGCAAAAAATCTTGCCTGCGCCTGATTTTTTCAGCGTCTGCGCCAATTCGTTCAGCGTCGAGCCGGTGGTGAACACATCGTCGATTAACAAAATATTACAGTTTTTCGAGATATGACCATTGATTTCAAAAGCATTTTTTATATTGCGCACCCTGTCTGCGCTTTTCAGCGTGCTTTGCGGCTCGCGATGTCGTCTGAAAACCGTCCGTCGCGGCAACAGCGTCCAGCCGTAATGTTCGGACAGAATATCCGCCAATTCCTCGCTTTGGTTGAAGCCGCGATGCAGCCGCCTTTCCTTGCTCAACGGCACGGGCAGCACAAAATCAAAATGCTCCGTTTCCAGCCAGTCGGGCGCATGTCGGCGCATCAGTTCCGTCAGCGGACGGCTCATGCCGAGGTCTGCCAAATGCTTCAACGCGCGTATCATACTGCTTACGGGCGGCTCATAATACAGCGAAGCCCACATCCGCTCAAATGCCGGCGGCTTCTTCTGGCAGCCGCCGCACACCGCCCCGCCCTGTATCGGGCGGAAACACAAAGGGCAACTGTTTGCCGCGTCCGTAAAAAATTCTTCCAAGTCCGCCGCACAGCCGTCGCAAAAACCGCCATACGGTCGGGTTTCGCACGCTGAAACCAAGGCGTGGCATAATACGCAACGGCTTTTGTGCCACCATCCCGCATTGCGCCACCAAGAAAACACATCCATAGAGAAAACAGCCATGCCGCACTCCGCCAAAAAAGTTTATCTGATACACGGCTGGGCAGCGAACCGCCACGTCTTCGACGACCTCATCCCGCGCCTGAGTGCCGATTGGGACATCCACGCCCTCGACCTGCCCGGACACGGCGACGCGCCCTTTGCCGAAAACTTCAACATCGCCGCGATTGCCGAAGCCTTCGCCGAAGAAATCGACACGCCCGCCCACATCCTCGGCTGGTCGCTCGGCGGCTTGGTCGCGCTCCATCTCGCCGCACGCCGCCCCGACAAAGTCCGCTCGCTCTGCCTGACCGCAAGTTTCGCCCGCCTGACCGCCGACGCGGACTACCCCGAAGGACTGTCCAATCCCGCTTTGGGCAAGATGGTCGGCGCATTTCGGCAGGATTATGCCAAACATATCAAACAGTTTCTACAATTACAGTTGCTGCACACACCAAACGCCGCCGAAATCATCGGCAACATCCTGCCCGACCTCTCCCGCCACGGCGCACCGCCCGCCCTGCAAGCCGCGTTGGATGCCGTCAACCAAGCCGATGCCCGTCCCCTGCTTTCAAGCATCCAAGCCCCGTCGCTTTTAGTGTTCGGACAAAAAGACGCCATCACCCCGCCGCGCATGGGCGAATACCTCAACCGCCATCTGGCGGACAGCGAATTGGTATTGATGGAAAAAGCGGCACACGCCCCGTTTTTAAGCCACGCCGACGAATTTGCCGAGCGTTACCGCGGCTTTGTCGAAAAGGTCGTCTGAAAACCTTGTGCCGCTGTTGCCGTTCAGGCGTAAATCCAAAACTTAAAGAATGACGAGGCTTCAGAGTGTGAAATCCGTCGGCGGGAACGATGCCTCGTTACCGCAACGCCAGCCTTATCCCTTCCCCCGTCCGGCGGGGGAAGGTTAGGATGGGGGTGGTTCTCAGATGTACGGAATAAAATAGAGCCATCCTCTTCCGCCAGACAAAAGAGGAAGCCGGTAACCGAACGCAGCGGTTACTGTTTTTTAACATAGTCGATTGAAATTAAAAGAAATCCATACTGCCCCTAAATGGCGGTACGCAAACCCACCCTTCAAAAAAGAAGAAAAAGGTCGTCTGAAACATGAACCCCCAAGACAAACGCTGGCAAATCCACCGCCATCTCGCCCAAGACACCGACGAGCGGCTGCAAATCGTCCGCAACGCGCCCAAGCGCATCCTGCTGGTCGGTGCGGACGCGGACATCAGCCGCAGCCTCCTTGCCGCGCGCTATCCGAATGCAGTATTCGAAGAATACGACCCGCGCGCCGATTTCCTCCAAACCGCCGCAGCCGCGCGCAAAAGCGGTTTTTGGCAAAAACTCACCGGCAAAACCGTCCCGCAACACTGCCAAGCCCTGACCGCCCCGCTGCCCGAAGCCTCCGCCGATATGTTGTGGGCGAACCTCAGCCTGCCCCGCGCGGACGAAATCCTGCCCGTCCTGAAAAATTGGGCAAACGCCTTGAAAACAGACGGTTTATTATTCTTCACCCATTTTGGCCGCGACAGCCTGACCGAGCTGACAGGTCGTCTGAAAAGCGCGGGGATAACGTGTGAAACGCCAACCCTTATCGATATGCACGACCTCGGCGACATGCTTGCCGACAACGGTTTCTACGACCCCGTTACCGATACCGCCAAGCTCGAATTGAGCTACCGTAAAGCGGCGACGTTCCGGCAGGACATAGAAACCCTGGGCTTGTGGCACGCCTTGAAATTCAGCGACGCCCAAGCGGCTGAAGCGTTTGTGGATAAGATTTTCGAAACCGAAGGCGGTCTGACCGTCACGCTCGAAACCGTGTACGGCCATGCCGTGAAGAAACTGACGCTGCCCGAAGGAGAAAACGTGGTGCGGTTTTATCCGAAAGGCTGAACGGTTTGGCGGAATAAATATAGTGGATTAAATTTAAATCAGGACAAGGCGACGAAGCCGCAGACAGTACAGATAGTACGGAACCGATTCACTTGGTGCTTCAGCACCT
>NZ_AJMT01000167.1:0-5216 GCF_000260655.1 Neisseria sicca VK64 | reverse complement strand
CGGTGGCCGGATCAATGCTGGTATTCAACGCTTTGGCAATCGGGCTCAGCTGGCTTACGTTCACTCCGTCGGTGGCATCCGTACCTTTGGCTACGTTGGCAATCTTGTTGCCGCCGTTGTTCAGTCCGGACTTGGTCAGGGATACGGGATTGGCTCCATTGGCAATGGTCAGACCGTCGGTCGTCAGTACACTGTCGCCTGCAGTGACTTTAGGCGTGGTCAGTCCGGTAGTGGTCAGTTCGCTGTTGCCTGCCTTCAACGTATCGGCAGTTACACTGGTCAACGTAATGTCGTCTTTCAGTTTGACAGTAATGCCGTCTGTACCCGCTTCGGTAACCACATTTGTATCGTCGCCTTTAATTGCCAGCGTTTCGTCCAGTTTTTTGGTTACAGGAGAGCCGCTGTTGCCACTGAAGGTAATACCTTTGGTATCAACGATATTTTTCGCATCTACGCCTTTTTGAATCTCTGCTTTTGCGTCGTTTGAAAGGTCGAGTTCGTAGTTGGTGGTTTTGGTTTGGTTGCTGCTTGTCGCTTCAGTCGGATTCAATGCCAACTTACCGTCAGCTTTTACGCTCACAGTCGTTTTATCGGCATGAACCGTATAAAGTGTCTCATTACCGGTAACTTGAGAAGCAACATGGGTATTGTCGCCTGCTGCTACGATGCTGGTTTTTTCGCTGTCGGCAACGGCTTTATTGATGGCATTGGCAACATCAGTTGCGGTCGCAAATGCATCGCCTGCTGTATCCGCGCTGACTACACCCCGAGTACCCGTAGTCAACGTAGATTTATTTACGTTGAACGCAATACCGTCGGCTTTGTTTTCGGCGGTCGTACCTGTGCCGTTAACGAAGTTCAGCTTGGAATCAGCTTGATTCAACGTTTTAGCATCTGCGCCGTTGACTTGTACGCCAATGTTTTGCAATGCGCTGTCGGCTTTTGTCAAAGAGGCTTTGGTTTTGTCAGACAAATCCAGATTGTAGGTAGTGACATTGGTGGTTGTATCTTCAGACGACGTAAGTTTCAGACCGTTGTCTGCGCCTGAGGCGGAAACAACCGTGCCTTTGGCATTGACGGTGTAAATCGCCTGACCGTCCGCACCGTCGGTTTTCTTCACTTCGGCAACATTAGTACCTCCTTGAACCTCGGTTTTCGCAGCTTTGACTTGTTTGTAGCTTGCTGCGTCATTATCTGCCACGCCGTCGGCAATGTTGGTAACCTTGTTGCCGCCGTTGGAGAGTCCGCCCGCAGTCAGGCTCACAGGGTTGCTGCCGGAGCCGATGGTTACGCCGGAACCGTTAACGGTCGTGCCAGCAGCGGTTACATCGCCGCTGAAGGCTGCGGAAGTCAGGCCGGTCAATTCTTTTGCCAATTTGACGTTCAACGTGTGATTTTGGTCGTCTGAAACTACACCAATATTATTATCGGATAGCTTAGTCTTATCAGTTTGTCCGCCTTTGACTGCTACGGTGCTGCCGAGTTGGCGGTCAAATTTCGTGCCTGTGTCGCCTTCGAAATTCAACGGTGTGCGTACGGCATTGCTTAAAGCGGTGAGCGCGTCACCCACTTTGTTGTAACCTGCTACGCTGGAGCTTGAAGGATTGCCTGAAATGACGTTATACGTTGGCGCAGTAATCGTGCCGTCCGGATTCACTTTCGTACCGATGGCTTCGGCGATTTTGTTCAACTGGGAAACATTGACTGCATCATTGTCTTTAGCACCGTTCTTCACATTGCCGACCGTGGTCGGAGTAGTGGTTTGCGGATCGGTCGGATTCAATGCGGCAATGGTTACATCGCCTGTGTAAGGAGTGCTGTCGTCCATATGTTTGAACGATACGGTTTTCACGCCCGTACCCGGAGCGACAGTTACTTCACGTCTCAGAATTCTGCCGTCTGTACCCACATAAGAGAACGGCGCATCATTATTGACGGTCGTCAGTGTGCTGACACTCAGGTTTGCCATCGCATCTTGCAACTGACCCAGATTAACCGCGTCTTTGGTATCAGTACCACTCAAAACATTGGTAATCTTGTTGCCATTCATGTCCAAGCCGCCCTTAGCGGTAACTTTGCCTGTGAATTCAGGCGCATCAACGGTATTGATGCTGACGGTTGCACCGTTTTGACGCAGGGAGATATTTTTGCCCGCTTCCAGCGTAATGGTCGAACCGCTGGTAATGTTTTGCAGCGAGTCATCTTGTACCGTACCGTTGGTATTAGCAGTTTTCGCTGTTGTCAGCTTGAACGGTTTGTACGCATTAGCATTCAGATCACGGATTGCCTCATCGATGGTATTTTTGCCTGTACCGCCGATGTTGCTCATTGTAAAGCTGCCATCTTCGCCGACTGCAGCATTGCCGCCCAATACACCTTTAACAGTTTTAGCAGTATTGCCCAAAACGTTTTGTACCGCGTACAGCTGGCTGCCGTTGATGGCATCCGTAGATGTACTAGAGATTTCGCCCGGGGCAACGTTTTTCAATTGACGTTCGTAGCCTGACGAACCGAAAGACACTTGGTCGCCAGAGGTAACATTGTTGCCGCCTGCAAAACCTGAGTATTTCAGATTATTGACAGTAGCTTCGTTGACACTAGTTGCACCGGTTGTAGTCGTACTGCCCGCACCGATTGCCACAGAGTTGCCTTTAGTAGCTTTCGCACCCATACCGAATGCGGCAGAGGCGACGCCTTCAGCGATCGTACCCGTACCAAAGGCTGTGGATAATTCGCCTATTGCCTGTGATTTAGTACCGATGGCTACCGCAGCTTCGCTTGAAGTCGTATGAGTATAACTACCGGTTACCATCACATCGCCGGTATAGTCTTGATAAACCTCTTTAACCGTTTTACCCCCCGTACCGTCTACAGTTTTCACTGCAACGGTATCCCAGTCGTCCGCACCGATGGCGATAGAAGAATTGCCTTTTGCGTCTACATTGTTACCGATGGCAGTAGATTGATCGCCCCATGCATTGGCGTATGCACCGATAGCAACGGTTTGATTGTAATCAGGTTGTCCAGAACCTGGTATTTCGGTATTGGTTGCAGAAGCGTTATAGCCGATGACGACAGAGCGCGAGTTATTGGATCGCGCATCTTCACCGATAACAACCGCACTGAATTTCAGGGCTGTTGCATTATTACCGATAGCAACTGCTGCAGCTTGAGCAGCTTTGCTGTTTGTACCGATAGCAATGGAATTGGTATCGTCCGCGTTGGCGTTGTTACCCAAAGCTATGGCATTGGCTTCGCGGGTATGGCTGCTCAAACCAAGCGCCAAAGAAGCCGCGCCGTCTGCATTGGCAGCACGTCCTAACGCAATAGAATCAGTTTTCCAAGCATTATTGCCCGAACCGATTGCAATAGCATATCTTTTATCAGCCTTCGTACCGGCACCGAATGCAATCGTGTCAGCATCATTAGCAAAAGCCCCTTTACCGATTGCCATTGCCCGATTTTGTACAGCATCGGCACTAGTACCGATAGCAACAGTATCTTCTCCTTTTGCTTTGCTTTCATTACCTACCGAAACAGCATTCAAATTCAAAGCTTGTGCTTGTCGACCTACTGCCACAGAGCCTATTGCTTGAGCATTGGCATTGAAACCGAATGCTGATGCACCTGCTTTTTGAGCTTTGGCATATGGACCAACAGCAGTAGTAGAGTTATCAGTAGCTCTTGAGCCATCACCTATGGCCACGCTCGATTTACCTGATGACTCAGTATCTTGACCGCCAGCAAACGAGTTTTGACCATAGGCATTTGCTTGCTGACCGATGGCAGTCGCGTTCTTACCGTTTGCCTTACTTAGCGAACCGACGGCAACTGAACCTTCGCCAGTAGTATCGCCATTAATAGTGGAATCAGAGCCTGCTGCCGCCTCAACAGCAGCCTTGCTACCTATCACAACCGCATTGCTCGCAGCCGCCCTGGCTTCAGGACCGGCGGCAATCGCATTTTCGCCAGTTGCGCCGTCGTTGTTGTAGTTGGCTACCGGAGTACCGGGGCGATTAACGCTGTAATAATGAGTTTGCGATGCGGCAGTCAGTTTGCCGTTTTCAATTCTGACAGTTTCTCCGTCCACTTGGACGTCGTATTTGACTTTAGTATTACCATCTGCTTCAGTCTCAACAGTAACGGTAGTTGCTTTGCCGTCGGCAAACTGTACGCTTTCACCGGGCGTAACAATGCCCTTCGCCGTGCCCGAATTATCTTTGACGGCAAAGCCTTGGTTGACGTAAGTATTGAGATTGGTCAGCGCATCAGCAACGCTCCGAGCAGGATTTGCATTGAAGTTAGCTGTACCATTACCTGCCATATTCGGCGTAGCACTGCCTTTGAGCACGTTATAAGACGGCAGCGTTACCGTACCTTGATTGTTTGTAGGATCAATACCCACAGCCGCGCCGCCGCCCAATGCATTGGCAACTGCTTTGGCGATATTGCCCGAACCTGCATGAAGCGCGTAAAGCTGGCTGCCGTTAATCGCGTCAGTGGAAGTTGAGGTAATCGCACCCGGAGCAACATTTTTAAGCTGTCGTTCGTAGCCTTTCGTACCAAAAGAAACCTGTGAACCGTGCGTCAAGTTGTTCGTACCCGCAAAGCCGCTATAGGTAATATCATTAACAGTTGCAGTAGTTATCTTTTCCGCATTAATGGTTGTGGTCGAGCCCGCACCGATGGCAACGGACTTATCTTGAGTAGCAGATGCGCCCACACCGAATGCTGATGCACCCAAACCGCTAGCTGTCGAACCCGGACCAAAAGCCGTTGACAATGAACCGCTCGCAACTGCCCTAACACCGACCGCAACTGCCGCCGTAGCCGCTTCCGTACCTTTATAACCCCCAGCCATATCAGAGCCAGTCAATGCCTTGTACTGTGCATTTACAGTTTTTTTTGCTTCATCCCAGTCATCGCCACCGATAGCAACTGATGAATCCCCTTTTGCGCGGGTATTGTTACCAATGGAGGTTGATTGTGCTCCTGTCGCCTGAGCATCTGGACCAATGGCAACTGCTTGGGTTGCGCCTGTCGCCTTAGCTCCCGTACCGATGGCAATACCTTGTCTGGAGGTTGCTTTAATTTCTCCATAAAGAGGATCATCACTACCAATAACGATAGAAGCCTCTCCCGTTGCCTGTGTATTTTTACCGATAGCAATCGATTTAAGAATTGATGCATTTGCGTTCGTTCCAAAAGCAACCGCA
>NZ_AJMT01000166.1:0-8780 GCF_000260655.1 Neisseria sicca VK64 | reverse complement strand
GTCGTCTTGCGCCAGCCAGTTGCGGTAGCGGCATAAGGTGCTGTAATCGGGGATGCTCAGTTCGTCAAAACGGCAAAACAGGTTGAAGTCGATGCGGGTGATAAGGCTGTGTTCGAGTTCGGGATCGGAGAGGCTGTGCCATTGTCCGAGCAGGACGGCTTTGAACATGGACAACAGGGGATAGGCGGGACGGCCGCGGTGGTCTCTAAGGTAACGGGTTCTTTGACGGTTCAGGTATTGTTCGATCGGTTGCCAATCAATCACCTGATCCAACTTCAATAATGGGAAGCGGTCGATGTGTTTGGCAATCATGGCTTGTGCGGTTTGCCGGAAGAAGGTGCTCATGAGAAATCCCCTAAGTGTCTTGGTGGGAATTTAGGGGATTTTGGGGAATTTTGCAAAGGTCTCGGGAAGCGGTTTGGGTACGTCCAAGACCTTCGCGCCCCAAATGGCATTGCTTTCGTCTTCCTCTTCATCCAAGCGGATAAGGCAGTCTAAGGTGTGTCGGAACACGATGGCATTGCGGTGGATGCGGATCACTTTGTCTCCGAGCAGCTCTTCCCAAGAAACCAGCGTTTTGGGCAATTCGTATCGCTGCCCGTCGCCGGTAATCAGGAATACGGTTTTGTGTTCCGCCAATAAATAACGCGCCTGCTGCCATGGGATTTCAATCATCAGATCACGGCTAAAGACGGTGAAATGGGTGAAATCGTCGGCTTTTTCGCGGTATTTTTCGCCGACGCGGTCAAGCGCCGCTTGCAGACGGGTCATTCTGATGGGCTTGAGCAGGTAGTCGGCGGCAGCCAATTCGAAGGCACGCAGGGCGTGTTCTTCATAGGCGGTGGTAAAAATAATTTCGGGCTGGCGTTTGGCACCGCGCTTGATGCGCTCGACAAACTCCAAACCGTTGATTTCAGGCAGGCCGATATCGGCGAATACGATATCTGCTTCATGTATGCTCAACCAATCCAATGCCGGCTGGGCATGGTGGAATACATTAAGCAAGACGACATTGCATTCTTCAAGTAAGACCCGTAAACGCTCTGCTGCCAGCACTTCGTCTTCAACAATAATGGCACTTAACATAATCTTTTTTTCTTTGTTATTTTAAATACGAATGTGAATTTTAAATCAATACACAACGTTCCCGCGTGTTTTCGGTATGTTGAAACATTTTTCTCATACGGTTGCCTCTTTCTGCCGTTTTGGCAGACAGGCCAAACATTCATCTGAAATGAAAGTGGTCTTGAGGTGTTTAGGAATATACCTTAATTCTGTTAACTTTATCCAAAAAACAAGCGATTACTTACAAAAATTAAAAAATTTAAGTAATACCTCAAGTAATTTGTTGCAAATCTACAAATTTACTCCGTGACTATGTCATTAACCGGTATCGCCCATATCTCCCAATGTAAAACCGCCCACGCCAACAATTCCTCGGGTCGGTCAACCTCGGGCGCGTCAGGAAGATTGAGATAACGCATCACTTGCCGCAAAAGCGCTTCGCGCCGGTTCAAATCCAAAGCGGGAGCAAGCGTTTGTTTGGACCATTTCTGCCCCTGCGAATTCACCAGCAAAGGCAGGTGCGCGTAATGCGGCATGTTTGCGCCGAGACATTGCTGCAAATAAATCTGACGCGGCGTGGACACCAGCAAATCCTGTCCGCGCACGATATGCGTGATTCCTTGTTCGGCATCGTCCGCGACTACGGCAAGTTGATACGCCCAAAAACCGTCCGCACGCAACAGGACGAAATCGCCGATATCGTGTGCCAGATTTTGGGCGTAATAGCCGACAATCCCATCCTGAAAACCGATCGTCCTGTCGGGAACGGCAATCCGCCAAGCAGGCGTTTTCCCATTCGCTCCAGGCCTTTGCGCCGGAACGCGGCAACGCCCGTTATACACAAATCCGTCCGCCCCCGCCGTTGCCGCCGCCTGCCAGTCTTTACGGCTACAATAACAAGGATATACCAGCCCCTCACTTTTCAGACGACCCAATGCCTCTTGATACAGCCCGTTCCGTCGGCTTTGGTAGGCGACTTCGCCGTCCCATTCAAAGCCGAACGCTTCCAATGTGCGCAAAATATGCTCGGCGGCACCCGCCATTTCCCTGGGCGGGTCCAAGTCTTCCATACGCACCAGCCACTTGCCGCCGTTGGCGCGCGCATCGGCATAAGAAGCCAAAGCGGTCAGCAGCGAGCCTATGTGCAGCAAACCCGTAGGGCTGGGGGCGAAGCGTCCTATATACATGCAAACTCCGTATGGAACTCAAAATGGGCGATATGTCGGCAAAGCCTGAACTGCCAACTGCGGCGCAGCATCAGGCTTTCATGCCACGTATTTTATCGTAGGGCTTTTGTGAAGGCCCAAATGTTTTTAACTCCGCTCATCCTAACCTTGCTGCTTTTCACAAACCATCAAGACGTTTTATAGTGGATTAAATTTAAATCAGGACAAGGCGACGAAGCCGCAGACAGTACAGATAGTACGGCAAGGCGAGGCAACGCCGTACTGGTTTAAAGTTAATCCACTATAAACAAAAAGGTCGTCTGAAAATGCCTCTTCCGCTTTTTCAGACGACCCCTTCCCTATTCCACTTACGCTTCCTGCGCGTCCACATCCACCGACCATCTGATTTTGCCGTCGCGGTTTTGCTGCAACACCTGCACCCACAAACTTACGGCGCGGTGCAAATCCTGTCGGGATGTTGATTCGAGGAAGATTTGCGCGCGTTCGCGTTCGGCTAGGCGCACCATCAGCATCGGAGCGGCGCCAAACTGGGAAACGCTTGCGGGCAAAAGCGGAGCAATGGTTTCTTTGGCGGCGTTGAGAAATTCCATCGCATCGGCAACGCGCGGCGCGTCGGCGCGGATGGCGGTCTGGAAACCGAAGGGCGGCATGGCGAACATTTGCCGTTCGTTCAATTCGTTTTCGGCAAACACGGCGTAGTCCTGCGCTTTGACGGCGGCAAAGACGGGATGTTCGGGCAGTTGGGTCTGTATCAACACCTTGCCGGGTTTGTCGGCGCGCCCCGCCCTGCCGGACACTTGCATCAGCTCGGCAAACAGCCTTTCCGGTGCGCGAAAGTCCGCGCTGTACAGGCTGCCGTCGGCGTTCAACACGATAACAAGGTTGAGCCGCGCGAAATCATGGCCTTTGGCGAGCATCTGCGTGCCGACCAAAATGTCAATTTCGTTGTCGGCGATGCGGCGGTACAAATCTGCCCAGTCGTTTTTGTGCGCGGTGCTGTCCCTGTCGACGCGGACGACAGCGGCCTTGGGCAGGAAGGCGCGCAGGGTTTCTTCGACGCGCTGCGTGCCGTGGCCGACGGCGGTCAGGTCTTGGTTGCCGCAGTCGGGGCATTTGAACGGGATGGGTTCGCGGTGGTCGCAGTGGTGGCAGCGCAGTTGGCGGGCGCGTTGGTGCAGCACCATTTTGGCGGAGCAGTTCGGGCAACCGAAGGTATGACCGCAGTCGCCGCAAAACAGCGCGGGCGCAAAACCGCGCCGGTTGAGGTACACCAGCGACATGCCGCCCGCTTCAAAGTTCTGTTTCAAAAGCTGCAAGGCTTGCGGCGAGAAGCCGTTGTCGAGTTTCAGACGACCTACGTTGAGGATGTCCACTTGCGGCAGTTGCGCGGCGGTATGGGCGCGTTCGGTCAGTTGCAGCAGGCGGTACGCGCCGCTTTGCGCCTTGTGCCAGCTCTCCAAGCTGGGCGTGGCGCTGCCCAACACAACGGGGCAGCCGCTCTGCTTCGCCCGCCACACCGCCAAATCGCGGGCATGGTAGCGCAATTCGTTGTCTTGTTTGAACGAGCCGTCGTGTTCCTCATCGACCACAATCAGCCCGACATCATCCATCGGCGTGAACACCGCCAGCCGCGTGCCAATCACCAGCTTCGCCTGCCCCAACATCGCGCGCAGATAATCCTGCGTGCGCCTGCCTGCCGCCATCTGGCTGTGCAACACGGCGGTCGGCACGTCGGCAAAACGGTTTTCCACCCGTTTCAAAAGCTGCGGCGTAAGGTTGATTTCGGGCAACAGAAACAACACCTGCCGCCCCTGCGCCAACACTTTCGCCATCGCATCAAAATACACCTCGGTCTTGCCGCTGCCGGTGATGCCGTACAGCAGAAACGGCTGGAAGCTGCCGAAGGCCGTCTGAATTTCATCGGAAGCCTTCTGCTGGTCGGCGTTGAGCTGAAATTCAGACGACCTTAAAACGGGTTTTGCCGCTTCCGTCGTTTCAATCCAGCCTTGTTCTGCCCAATCCTCAATCAATTTCACTGCCTGCGTGTTCACCTGCTTCAACGCCGCCATCGTCATCCCGCCCGACAGCAGCGCGTCCCACAAAGCCGCTTTTTTGTTGAACCGCGTCGGCGGCGGCGTTTGCGCCCTGCCTGCTTCGTTCAGCGCGTAAAACAACGGCGGCTGCGGCATTTCCACCGCGCGCGTTTCCTTCAAACCCTGCGGCAGCGCGGCAAACACCGCCTGCCCCGTCGGATAGTGGTAATAACGCGACGTAAACGAGAGCAAATCACGCCAGTTTTCAGGCAGCAGCGGCTCGTCCAAAAAGGTCGTCTGAACGCCCAAAATCCGCGCCGCATCCATATCGGGCGCAATATCCGTTTCCCACACAATCCCGACCACGGTCTTGTTGCGAAAAGGCACAAGCACCCGCGTTCCTTGCGGCAGCGGGTCGGAATGGGAATAAGTCAAAAGGCCGTCTGAAAGCGGCACGTTTACGGCGATGCGGTGGTAGATCATACAGGCAGGCAAATCATTTTTTTGCGTATTTTAACAGCCGAAAGCTATTTTCAGACGATAAATTGAGCCTCAATACAATGCAGGCATGACAGAGGTTTGATACAATGCGGTTTTCTTGACACACGCCTATACTTAAAAATGAAAACCAAATTAATCAAAATCTTAGCCCCCATCACTCTGATCTCACTGACCGCGTGCGGGCAAACGCCCGTTTCACAGGCAAATGCAGCGCCCTCTTCAGCCGCCAAGCCCGCCGCCCCCGTACAAGGCAAAGTCGGCGAAGCCTTGAAAGCCCGCCTCGAAAAAATTTACGAATCCCAAGGTCTGAAAGTCATCAGCGTCAGCGAAACCCCTATTCAAGGCATTTATGAAGTCGTTGTCAGCGGCAAACAAATCATTTACACCGATGCCAAAGGCGACTATATGTTCGTCGGCGACCTCATCGACGTCAACACGCGCAAAAGCCTGACCGACGAACGCGCCGCCGATTTGAACAAAATCGACTTCGCCTCCCTGCCTTTGGACAAAGCGATTAAAGAAGTGCGCGGCAACGGCAAGCTGAAAGTCGCCGTCTTCTCCGACCCCGACTGCCCGTACTGCAAACGCTTGGAACACGAGTTTGAAAAAATGACCGACATCACGATTTACAACTTCATGATGCCGATTCCGAGTCTGCACCCCGATGCCGCGCGTAAAGCCGAAATCCTATGGTGCCAGCCCAACCCGACCCAAGCCTGGACCGACTGGATGCGCAAAGGCCAATTCCCGAGCGGCAAAGCCAATTGCGACAATCCCGTTGCCGAAACCACTTCTTTGGGCGAACAATTCGGCTTCAACGGCACACCTACCCTCGTTTTCCCGAACGGCCGCAGCCAAAGCGGATACAGCCCCATGCCGCACCTCAAAAAAATCATCGAAGACAATCAGAAATAAGATTGGCTTCAAGATACGGCAAAGGTCGTCTGAAAACCGATATACAAGGTTTTCAGACGACCTTTTTCATACCGCCGAAGCAGGCAAGCAAACTGTGTTAAAATCCCAAGCTCTTGAATAAACGGACCAAATATCCCGTCTGCAAATCTGTCCATCCAATGCAAACCGATTTTCTGAGTACATCCCAAGCAAGTCGGCGCAGCCGCTTGATACGTTTCACCCTATCCGACGGCAGATTTCAGACGACCTTTAAGACAGCATTATGAAAAAACACCTATACCGCATCACACTCCTCACCATCGCCGCAGCCGTCCTCTCTGCCTGCCCGAGCAAACGCATCAAAAACCTTCCCGCAGTCGACACCACCACCGTCAAAGGCCCGGACCGCCCGACCGGCACGCCCGACCCCGCCGGCACCACCGTCAGCGGCGGCGGCGCGACCTACACCGTCGTGTCCCACCAAGAACTGCCGCACTGGAGCACCCAACACTTCGTCAAAAGCCTCCAATCCTTCCGCTTAGGCTGCGAGAAACTGAAAAACCGCGCAGGCTGGCAAGATGTCTGCGCCCAAGCCATGCAGACACCCCTCCACCATTTCCAAGCCAAACATTTCTTCGAACGCTATTTCACCCCTTGGCAGGTCAGCAACAACGGCAACCCCGCCGGCACCATCACCGGCTACTACGAACCCGTCCTGCTCGGCGATGACAAAGCCACAAGCAAAGCCCGCTTCCCCATCTACGGCATCCCCAACGACTTCGTTTCCGTCCCACTGTCCGCCAATTTGAGAGGCAGCAAAGCCACCGTCCGCATCCGCCAAACCGGTGCCAACAGCGGCGTCATCGACAACAGCGGCACACACACCGCCGACCTGTCCCAATTCCCCATTACCGCCCGCAGCACCGCCCTCAAAGGCAGATTTGAAGGCAGCCGCTTCGTTCCTTATTACACCCGCAACCAAATCAACGGCGGCGCGCTCAACGGCAAAGCCCCCATCCTCGGTTACGCAGAAGACCCCGTCGAACTCTTCTTCATGCACATCCAAGGTTCAGGTCGTCTGAAAACCCCGTCCGGCAAATACATCCGCGTCGGATTTGCCGACAAAAACGAACACCCCTACGTCTCCATCGGACGCTACATGGCAGACAAAGGCTATCTCCCCCTCGCACAAACCAGCATGCAGGGCATCAAAGCCTACATGAAGCAAAACCCCGGCCGCCTCGCCGAAGTCTTAGGACAAAACCCCAGCTACGTCTTCTTCCGCGAACTGACCGGCAGCAGCGAAGCCGGACCGGTCGGCGCATTGGGCACCCCGCTCTTGGGTGAATACGCAGGCGCCATCGACCGCCACTACATCACCTTAGGCGCGCCGCTGTTTGTCGCCACCGCCCATCCGACCACCAAAAAAGCCCTCAACCGCCTCATCATGGCGCAAGACACCGGCAGCGCCATCAAAGGCGCCGTCCGCGTGGACTACTTCTGGGGCTACGGCGATGAAGCAGGCGAAGTTGCCGGCAAAATGAAAACCACAGGCTACGTCTGGCAACTCCTGCCCAACGGCATGAAACCCAGCTATCAGCCTTAACATCGGCTAAAAAGTCAAAAGGTCGTCTGAAAACCAGTTTTCAGACGACCTTTTTCATATCCAAACCATCCATGCCCGCTCTTATAGTGGATTAACTTTAAATCAGGACAAGGCGACGAAGCCGTAGACAGTACAGATAGTACGGGACCGATTCACTTGGTGCTTCAGCACCTTAGAGAATCGTTCTCTTTGAGCTAAGGCGAGGCAACGCCGTAATGGTTTAAAGTTAATCCACTATACCAACTAACCATTCACACGACATCTTTACCACTCATCATCACCTATTTGTCCTTTTTGACTTTTTGATTTATGTTCAGACTTTCATCTAGCAGTATTAAAAAAATAGACGCCAACCCAAAGATAAACAAAAAATGAAAAAATTATTATTGGCAGTTGCCTTATTGTCTTTGCGCCTACCTTTAATGCAGATTTAAATCGCAAAAAACGGACGATAACCATGCCTAAAAATTGGATAAATAAAATCATTTCATTCGCCACCATCATCTTCTTATCGGGAGGCTGCATCCCTTTCTCAAAAGAGACACCCAAAGACAACCTGCCCGACACGGTGTCCATTACCCTGCCGGAATCCAGCAAACATTTTGTTAACAGATTCCCCGAAAATTATGCAGGACCTTCTGACGACTCAGAATTTTTTAATGTCAATCAATATGAAATAGACTTTAATCAGGAAAAAACCGTTGTTTTTGAACACGGCAAACATACTTTTAAAATACCTCATGTAAGCAGTATTACCGCATATGAAGATGGAAGTCATAACCCGTTCTTAGGCATTGATGAATTTGACATGTTTTCTGGCCTAGGCAAAAGCAGCAACATCAGTGATGAAGAAGCAAGACAGAATTTCTATAATCTGATCAGGCAGATGCATCAAGCCGGTTGGACAGATTTGATTTCCCGTAGCGAGCCAAGGATTAAACGCGACCGTAAAAATGCCTCCGCTTTTTTTGAATTAGAAGACGGTAGAATTAAAGCAAAACCGATAACCGGCATTCCCACTGCTATTGAACTAACCCCTGAAGAATGGAAAAAACTGCCCAACTTAGCTCAGATAGGGACTCTATATACGGACGGTGTGCTTGTGGAGTTTATGCTTGGTAAGGATGGCTCGGAACAGTATCGTGACCAATTCGGCAATGGGCAGTATGCCCTGCAAATTACCATAAAGGCATATTGGGATTTCCTCCGGTTGCATGCACAAGAAGAATTTGGCAAACCGGGCTACCGCGAAGCCTTGGATAAAGAGCTCCGCTTAAGAGCAAAGGAAAGGAAAAAAATGGAAGACAAAGCCCGCGCGGCAGGCTTCGAGTTCGACGAAAGCTATCAAGACCCACCGGTTCCTCCTTTAATAGCACTCCCGCGCGACGGTTCCCGCTGATTGAAACGGGAAAAAGCAAGCGTAGATTGGCTTCAAAAACCCATATTTCGACGATTTGACGGTTTTGCAGAAGTACCCGGCCTATTTACCCTATC
>NZ_AJMT01000165.1:0-6843 GCF_000260655.1 Neisseria sicca VK64 | reverse complement strand
CGTATGGGTGTCTTACGGAAAATGGCGGAAAAATGGGGACATAAGGTATTGCCTCTTGCACCTTATTCACCTGAGCTCAACCCGATTGAGAAGGTGTGGGCGAATATTAAGCGGTATCTGCGAACCGTATTGTCTGATTACGCCCGATTTGACGATGCGCTACTGTCCTATTTTAATTTTAATTGACTATACTAGGCTTGAAATTATCACCAAAAATCATAATCGTAAATCTTAAATACATAAAAATACTCTCTTTATTTCAGAAATTTATCATCTATACGAAACATCTTTCCACTCAAATTTCCCTTGCCATCAATATTTCCACTTTTAGCAAGCGTAGGCTGAGTTAAGCACCAACAAGAACCTTGAACATTCTACAATATCCAATTTTCACCCCAATCTGCTATCAAATCAAAGGTTTCAGACGACCTTTTAGCCTGAATTCAATCAACGTCGCTCCCACCCATCGTAGTGTGGGCTTTGCCCACGAAAAAACTATCACACAACCCATCTTTTAAAAACCCAAATAAAAACGTCGTCTGAAAACCCAAAATCCGGTTTTTCAGACGACCCCTCCCTTCCGAAACCACCTATTTCCTCTTCTTCAATAGCCTCAACGCATTGCCCACGACAAACAGCGAGCTGAGGCTCATGCCTAATGCGGCGATCCAGGGTTTGACGTAGCCCAAGACGGCGAGCGGGACGGCGATGATGTTGTATGCGCTTGCCCAGGCGAGGTTTTGGCGGATGATTTCGCGTGTGCGGCGGGCTTGGGCGATGGTGGCGGGCAGGATGTTCAAATCGTCGTTGAGCAAGACCAGATCGGCGCCGTCGCGTGCGACATCTGCGCCTGCTGCGACGGCGGCGGATACGTCGGCTTGGGCGAGGACGGGGGCGTCGTTGATGCCGTCGCCGACCATCAAGACTTTTCTGCCCTGTTTCTGCAAGTCTTCAACATAGGCGAGTTTGTCTTCGGGCGTGGCTTCGGCGCGGTAGGTGTCTAAACCGAGCGCCTGCGCGACTTGTGCGACGGCATTTGTGCGGTCGCCGCTGAGTAGGTGGGTGCGGATGCCTTGTTGTTTGAGGGTGTCGAGCATGACGGCGGCGCTGTCTTTGATTTGGTCTTCGAGCAGGAAGACGGCTTGGAAGCCGCTTTGGTTGCCGAGGAACACCATGCTGCCTGCGTGTTCGATGTTGGCAGCTTGGTCAGGCAACACGCCGGCTATTCCGGCGACGAAATCGGCGCGTCCCAATGCCCAAACTTGGGTTTCGTCTTTATAAGTCATTTGCGCACTGACGCCTTGTCCGATGCGGTTGACGCGTTGGGAAACTATGTATTCGGGCGCAGGGGCGGGGTCGTCTGAAAGCGTGTGGTTCAAGATGGCGCGGGCAATGGGGTGTTCGGATTGATATTCTAGGGCTTGTGCGGCGGCGAGCGCTTCTGCTGTTTTCAGACGACCTAAGGGGATGATTCGGCTGACGGACAGTTGTCCTTTGGTCAGCGTGCCGGTTTTGTCGAACACGACATCGTCGATTTGGGCGAGCGTTTCAAGGCTTTGTTTGCCGCTGATTAACACGCCGTCGTCGGCAAGCGCGCCTGTGGAGGCGGCAAGCGCGGTCGGCGTGGCAAGTGAAAGTGCGCACGGGCAAGTGATGACCAGCAGCGCGACGGTAATCCACAAGGCGGTTTGTGCGTCGGCATACCACGTCCAGCCGATGAAAACGGGCACGGCAAGCAGCAGCTCGCCAAACACGAAGCTGGAAGCGTATTTCTCGGCAAGCTCAGCGGCGCGCGGTTTTTGGGCGAGCGCGCGATCGAGCAGTTTGACGATGTGCGACAGACGCGTGTTGTTGCCGGTGCGGTCGGTTCGGACAACAAGCGGGCTGCCTGTATTGAGCGTGCCTGCGGTAACGTTTTCAGACGACCTTTTAACCACGGGCAGGCTCTCGCCCGTCAACATGGCTTCGTCCACTTCGCTCTCGCCGGACAACACCGTGCCGTCCACAGGAATGACTTCGCCGGGTTTGACGACGATCACGTCGCCGGCTTGAAGCTGTACAACCGCCGCTTCTTCGATTTCCTCGCTGTCGGGATAAGACGGAAGGCGGTGGCAGAACGCGGGAACAAGTTTCACCAGCCGCTCCGCCGCATCCCCCGCCCTGCGCCTTGCGATTTGTTCCATAAACCGCCCGCCCAGCAGGAAAAACAGCAACATGGCGATGGACTCGAAATACATCCCCTGCCCCGCATTGACGGCAAGGCTGTAAATGCCCGCGACAAAGGTCATCACGACGGCAATCGCAATCGGCGTATCCATGCCGACGCGGCGGTTTTTCCAATCGCGCCACGCGCCGCGGTAAAACGGCAACGCGCTGTAAAACACGACGGGCAGCACCATCAAAAAGCCGCCCCAGTGCAGGATTTCCAAAAACAGCGGCTCGATATCGCCGCCGTAAAGATAGGTCGGCACGGCAAACATCATCGTCTGCATCATGCCCAAACCCGCCACCGCCAGCCTGACGATAAACTGTTTGCGCTCTTTCTGCGCCTGCGCCTCGACTTTTTGCGCATCGTAAGGCGCGGCGGTATAACCCGTTTTGCGGATTTTCAAAAGAATGTCCGACAGCGCGATTTTGCCCTCGTCCCACACCACGCGGCAGCGGTGCGTACTGTAATTCAAATCCACGCGCACCACGCCTGCTGTCCGCAAAAGCTGTTGCTCAATCAGCCATACGCACGCCGCGCAGGTAATGCCGCCCAGCATCAACACCGCCTCGCGTTCATCCCCTTCCCCGACCTCGACAAAATCCGCCTGCACTTCGGGCAAATCGTACAATTTCAGTTGCGACAATACTTCCGGCGGCGGCAATTCGGATTTTTCCGCGTCGGCGGTACGCTGTTTGTAATAATTGCCCAAACCTGCATCAATAATGCTCTGCGCCACCGCCTGACAACCCGCGCAGCAGGTTTCATGGTCTTCATTTTCGTAGCGGACGGTCAAATGGAGGTGTTCGGGGACTTCCAGACCGCAATGGAAACAGGTTCTTTCCGTTTGATTCATAATATGTGCCTAATGGTGTGCCGGCAGATGGTTTGCCGTTTCAAACTTGGATTTAAAATGTTTAGAAATGTAAACTTTATTAAAGTGTCGCTTTTTAGCAGATTTTTAAAAATATTTTACAAAACGTTTATTTTAAAACAATTTGCATATTTTTATTACTTTTATTTATATTTTTCAATAATATAACCGCTCATCAACAGACGAACGGTTACGTTCTGATACCGCATATCGTGCGAATTTACCGATTATTTTAATGTAAAAATGGAACTTTTTTGAAAAAACGTACTACATTTTTGTTGACCGACTCAATTTGAAGCTGCATACTATGCGCATATTCCGTACAAACAGTGCGGTAAAAAATACAAAACATTACGCTTTTACACAAAAATTTCCATTAACTACTTACTCGGGAAAACATCATGATTGACCGCCTGCTACCTATTTTTGCCGTTATCGGCATCCTGTCCAGCGTCGCCTACCTGAGCTTGGCGGCATGGATGATTTACGAAAACGTTATGAAAAAACGCCGCCTCCTTCCTTTCTAAGCGGTAAACCCTTTAAACGGCCGTTTGGAAATAAAGATAAACCCTCCCTGATTTATCTTTGTTTTCCAAACGGCCTTTATTTTTCAGACGACCTTTTGAAACACACGGCGGCAAATACACCGGATTGAAATCGAAATCCGCCCCGCCTCCCTTCCCATTGAGAAACAACGGAAGTCAAAACATCCTGTTTTTATTCGGCTTCGCAGTTTTCAGACGACCCCTTGCCGCCGTTTTCCAACGCCCGTTCAATCATCGCCTCGCGCAAAGCGTCCAAGCCCAGACTTTTCGTCACCGAAATATTCACACCGACGGCGCGTCCCGAATTATCCCGCAACACGCCCGCATCGCGCACGCCTTGCGGCAGCAGGTCGATTTTGTTGTACACGACAAGCTGCGGCACCTCATGCGCGCCGATTTCCTCCAAAACCACATTCACATCATCCATCTGCCGCTCGAAATCGGGATTGGACGCATCGACGACGTGCAGCAGCACATCCGCCAAAGCCGTTTCCTCCAACGTCGCCGAAAACGCTGACACCAGCTTGTGCGGCAAATCGCGGACGAAACCGACCGTATCCGTCAGAATCACGCCCGCCTCGTGTGACAAAAACAAACGCCGCGCCGTCGTATCCAGCGTGGCAAAAAGCTGATCTTTCGCCAACACGTCCGCCTTGGTCAGACGGTTGAACAGGCTGGATTTGCCCGCGTTGGTATAGCCGACGATGGCAAAGGTTTTCAGACGACCTTCCATCCGCGATTTGCGGCGCGTGGCACGTTGTTTTTTCACTTGCGCCAACTGTTTTTTCAATGCCGTGATTTTCTGCCCGATTAAGCGGCGGTCGGTTTCCAACTGCGTCTCGCCCGGCCCTTTCAAGCCGATACCGCCCTTCTGACTCTGCAAATGCCCGTAGCCGCGCACCAACCGCCCGCTCAAATGGTTCAACTGCGCCAGCTCCACCTGCAATTTACCCTCCTGCGATTGGGCGCGTTTGGCAAAAATCGCCAAAATCAGACCCACACGGTCGAGGACGCGGCATTGCAGGATTTTTTCCAAATTGCGCTCCTGCGTCGGCGTCAATTCATGGTTGAACACCGCCAAGCCGATATCGTGCAGCTTCACCGCCGCCGCCAGCTCCTCCGCCTTGCCCGTGCCGACGAAATAAGCCGTATGCGCCTTGTCGCGCTTGGCGGTTTCCCGCAACACCAGCTCGCCGCCCGCCGCCGCGACCAATTCCGCCGCCTCGTCCAAGGTCGTCTGAAAAGTCCGCTCGCGCACTTCGTTCGCGCCCGAATAATCCGCGCTCAACATCACCCCGACCAGCATCACGCGTTCGGGTTGCTCCAAAGATTTGTCGACGGGGAAAATGTTGCGTTTGGACAAGGAAAATCCTTTCTTTTTTTGAAAAAACGGAAAGCGGCATCCATCCGTTTGATGGCTCGACCGCTCTCTGCCCTATCTCTGTTTGGCATGCCGCACGCTCCGTTGGAGGCGTTTGTTGACGCGATTGCGTGCTGCGTCAGCATCTTACACCATCCGACCGTGAAAGCATAATCAAGAAAGGTCGTCTGAAAACCGGATTGGGGTTTTCAGACGACCTTTTGTTTGTTTAAACGGTTTGAACAACGCTTCAGGCGGCTTGTTCGTGCAGCGTGTGGAGGCGGCTTTGCGCGGGGTTTTCTTGAAACCATTTCAATTCGTCACGCAGGGAAACGACTTCGCCGATAACAATCAACGCGGGACGTGGGGCGTTTTCTGCCAGCTCGGACAGGTTTTTCAGACGACCTGTCACGACGCTCTGATGCGGAAGCGTGCCGTTGGAGACGATGGCGACGGGTGTGTCGCCGCTGCGTCCGTGTGCCATCAGTTTTTCGGCGGTTTCGGCGGCTTTGAGCGTGCCCATATAGACGACCAGTGTTTGGTTGCTCAGGGCGAGCGTGCGCCAGTCGGGTTGGTGGCCGTCGTGTTTGCTGTGTCCGGTAACGAAGAGCGCGCTTTGGGCGCAGTCGCGGTGTGTCAGGGGGATGCCTGCGTAGGCGGTCGCGCCCAGGGCGGCGGTGATGCCGGGGATGATGCGGTAGGGGACGTTTGCCTGCCGCAAGACTTGGGCTTCTTCGCCACCGCGCCCGAAAACGAAGGGGTCGCCGCCTTTGAGCCGGACGACGCGCAAACCTTGGCGGGCGTATTCGACCAGGAGGCGGTTGGTTTCTTCTTGTTGGACGTGGTGCGAGCCTGCGCGTTTGCCGACGCTGATTTTGTCCGCGTCTTTGCGCACCATGCTTAAGACGTCGTCTGAAACCAAAGCATCGTGGAACACGACATCCGCCGCCTGTATCGCCTGCAAAGCGTGCAAGGTGAGCAGCCCTGCGTCGCCGGGGCCTGCGCCGACAAGGACGACTTCGCCTTTTGCCGCGCCGAAGCCGTCAAGCTGCGCGGCAAGCTCTGCTTCGGCGGCATCGAGGTTGCCTTGTGCGGCGAGCGCGTTAAAGCGGCTGTCGAACAGGTTTTCCCAAAAACGGCGGCGGTTTGCCGTGCCTTTGATTTTGGCTTTGACCGCGTTGCGCCATTTGCCTGCGAGCGCCGCCATTTGACCGGTGTGCAGCGGGATGAGCGTTTCGATGATCTGCCGCCACTTGCGCGCCAAAACGGGGGCGGTCGCGCCGCTGGAGACAGCGATTTTGAGCGGGCTGCGGTCAATGACGGCGGGGACGGTGAAGGAACACAAATCCGCGGTATCGACAGTGTTGCAGAGTTTCGCCCGCTGCTCCGCCGCTTGGAAAATGCGGCGGTTGAAGGCGTAATCGTCGGTGGCGGCGACGGCGAAAAACACGCCGTCCAAATCGTCCTCGTGAAATTCGCTGCTCAGCCATTCGATTTTGCCTTCGTCCGCCCATTTTTGGAAAACGGGATTGAGTTCGCGGGCGACAACCCTGACCGCAGCCCCTGCCTGCAACAGGCTTTCGGCTTTGCGTTCCGCCACTTTGCCCGCACCCGCCAGCAGGACGGGGCGGCCGTTCAAATCGGCAAACAGGGGATAATGGTTCATGGCGTGTTCTCTTATTAAGCTATCGTGCCGCCCATCTTAAAATCCCGCAGGCTTCGGCGGAAAGAATGGTTTTTGCTTATCTTATCGAATTTGGTTATATGGTGGATTAAATTTAAATCAGGACAAGGCGACGAAGCCGCAGACAGTGCAGATAGTACGGCAAGGCGAGGCAACGCCGTACTGGTTTAAAGT
>NZ_AJMT01000164.1:0-6521 GCF_000260655.1 Neisseria sicca VK64 | reverse complement strand
CCATTAATAAAGATACGAAGGCAGCTTGAAAGTGTTGAATTGGCAAACCAATCTAAAAACTTTCGGGCAGTCTGAAGTTTAAAAAACTCCTAAAATCAAAAAGGTTCATCCAAAATGAACGACATGACTTTATATCTCATCATTGCCCTCGTGCCTTTGGCAGGCTCGCTGATTGCGGGTTTGTTCGGCAATAAAATCGGACGTGCCGGCGCGCATACGGTTACGATACTCGGCGTGGCGGTGTCCGCCGTGTTGTCGGCTTATGTGCTGTGGGGCTTTATCGACGGCAGCCGCGCCAAGTTTGACGAGAATGTCTATACCTGGCTGACGATGGGCGGTTTGGATTTTTCCGTCGGCTTCTTGGTCGATACGATGACGGCGATGATGATGGTCGTGGTAACGGGCGTGTCGTTGATGGTGCATATCTACACCATCGGCTATATGCACGATGAAAAAGTCGGCTACCAACGCTTCTTCAGCTATATTTCTTTGTTTACATTCAGCATGTTGATGCTGATTATGAGCAACAACTTCGTCCAGCTCTTCTTCGGTTGGGAAGCGGTGGGCTTGGTGTCGTATCTCTTAATCGGTTTCTATTTCAAACGTCCGAGCGCGATTTTTGCCAACCTGAAAGCCTTTTTGATCAACCGTGTCGGCGACTTCGGTTTTTTGCTCGGTATCGGCTTGGTGCTTGCCTATTTCGGCGGCAGCCTGCGTTATCAGGACGTATTCGCCTATCTGCCCAACGTACAAAATGCCACCATCCAGCTTTTCCCCGGTGTGGAATGGTCTTTGATTACCGTAACCTGTTTGCTCTTGTTTGTCGGTGCGATGGGTAAATCGGCACAATTCCCGCTGCATGTCTGGCTGCCCGATTCGATGGAAGGCCCGACCCCGATTTCTGCATTGATTCACGCCGCAACCATGGTTACGGCAGGTCTGTTCATGGTGTCGCGTATGTCGCCGATTTACGAAATGAGCAGCACCGCGCTGTCGGTCATTATGGTGATTGGCGCGATTACCGCCCTGTTTATGGGCTTCTTGGGCGTGATTCAAAACGACATCAAGCGCGTGGTTGCGTATTCCACCCTGTCGCAACTGGGCTATATGACCGTGGCTCTGGGTGCGTCCGCCTATTCCGTGGCGATGTTCCACGTCATGACCCACGCCTTCTTTAAAGCCTTGCTGTTCCTGGCGGCGGGTAGCGCCATTATCGGTATGCACCACGACCAAGACATGCGCCACATGGGCAATCTGAAAAAATACATGCCGATTACTTGGCTGACCATGCTGATCGGTAACTTGTCGCTGATCGGTACGCCGTTCTTCTCCGGCTTCTACTCCAAAGATTCGATTATCGAAGCGGCGAAATACAGCACCCTGCCGGGCAGCGGCTTTGCCTATTTCGCCGTCCTCGCCAGCGTGTTCGTTACCGCGTTTTACGCGTTCCGCCAATACTTTATGGTGTTCCACGGCGAAGAAAAATGGCGCAGCCTGCCCGAACACCATTCGGACGACCATGGCGAAGAACATCACGGCTTGGGCAAAAACGACAATCCGCATGAAAGCCCGCTGGTCGTTACCCTGCCGCTGATTCTGCTTGCGATTCCGTCCGTCATTATCGGCTACATCGCCATCGAACCCATGCTCTACGGCGATTTCTTCAAAGACGTGATTTTCGTCAATGCCGACGCGCATCCGACCATGCACATCATGAAAGAAGAGTTCCACGGCGCATTGGCGATGGTGTCGCACAGCCTGCATTCGCCCGTCCTCTACCTCGCAATCGCAGGCGTATTGAGCGCATGGCTTTTGTACGTCAAACTGCCGCACCTGCCCGCCAAAATCGCGCAGACGTTCCGTCCGGTTTACGTTTTGTTTGAAAACAAATACTACCTCGACGCCCTGTATTTCAACGTCTTCGCCAAAGGCACGCGCGCATTGGGCAACTTCTTTTGGAAAGTCGGCGATACCGCCATTATCGACAACGGCATCGTCAACGGCTCCGCTAAACTGGTCGGCGCGATTGCCGCTCAGATACGCAAAGTCCAAACCGGCTTTATCTACACCTACGCCGCCGCTATGGTGTTCGGCGTATTGGTCTTGCTCGGCATGACTTTCTGGGGCTTGTTCAGATAAAGGCAGAGTTTCAGACGACCTGTCCGTAGTCGGTTTAGAGGTCGTCTGAAAAAGGAAACACGAGAAACAATGGTTGAAGACAAATTACCGCAAACCCTAGACGAAGTCCGCGAAGCCATCGACGGTTTGGACAAGGAATTAATAGAATTGCTCGCCCGCCGGCAGAAGCTGGTGCGGCAGGCAGGCCGTCTGAAACCTAAAAATAATGTGCAGGCGGTTTCCGCGCCCGAACGGGTGGCACAAGTGATTGCCTCGCGCCGCGCCTACGCCGAAAAGGCCGGTTTGTCGCCCGAAGTAGCCGAAGCAGTTTGGCGCAGTATGATTGATGCGTTCATTAAGCTTGAGATGGAAACCAACCGTACCGACGGGGCGTAGCCAACATTTCGGTCATAATTGATTTACTTGGATAGATACGGAATTTGCCGACTGCCGTCATTCCCGCGCAGGCGGGAATCCAGACCTATCGGCGCATAAACCTGTCAAGGAAAAAGGTTTCCTAAAATCTACGTTCTGGATTCCCGCCTGCGCGGGAATGACGGGATTTAATAAACAGTTGTATCGATAGGTTTATCTAGATACAGAATCAAAGAGACGCGAAAATGCCCGACACGCACACCATCCGCTCCGCCGAATTTACCGCTCCCCGAGCATGGGGCGCACTCGACATCGCCAAGATGAACGGCACCACCGTGCGCCTGCATTGGACGGATCAGCCCTACAAATGGCATGTCAACGACGGCGAGGAAGTGTTTGCCGTGATGGACGGCGAAGTCGATATGCACTACCGAGAAAACGGCGAAGAACACATCGTTCGGTTGACAAGCGGCGACATCTTCTACGCAGGAATCGGTACGGAACACGTCGCCCATCCATGCGGCGAAGCGCGGATTTTGGTGATCGAGAAAGAAGGCAGCGTTTGAGGTCGTCTGAAAAAGAAAACCATTCAAGTTGTAGGTCGGATACTTGTATCCGACATGAAAAAGAAAATAGTAAAGCGTGTCGGATTCGAGAATCCGACCTACGGCTGGAAGATTTGGCAGAATTAGCTTGAGACAAATAGCAGAAGCCTGAACAAACCTTTTTCAGACGACCTACTGAAACGTCGTCTGAAAAACCAAACCACACAACTATATTTTTATTTTAACCACAGGTTAACCACTATGTTTTCCAACTACCTACTCAGCTTGGCAATATGGATACCCATCGCTGCGGGCGTGCTGGTTTTGGCGACGGGGCCGGACAGCCGTGCGCCGCTTGCCCGCGTGCTCGCTTTAATCGGTGCGCTTGCCGGTTTCTTGGTAACGCTGCCCTTGTTTACGGGTTTCGACCGTTTGAGCGGCGGCTATCAGTTTACCGAGTTCCACGAGTGGATTCCGCTTTTGCGAATCAACTATTCGCTGGGTGTGGACGGTATTTCGGTGCTGTTTGTCATTCTGAACGCGTTTATCACGCTGATGGTTGTGCTGGCGGGTTGGGAAGTGATTCAGAAGCGTCCGGCGCAGTATATGGCGGCGTTTTTAATCATGTCGGGCCTGATTAACGGCGCGTTTTCGGCACGGGATGCCCTGCTGTTTTATGTGTTCTTCGAGGGTATGCTGATTCCGCTATACCTGATTATCGGCGTGTGGGGCGGTCCGCGCCGCGTGTATGCGTCGGTGAAGCTGTTTCTCTATACGCTGATGGGTTCGTTACTGATGCTGGTGGCGATTGTGTACCTGTCTTACCAAGTCGGCGGCTTTTCGATTGAGGATTTCCAAAACATCAAACAGATTCCGCTGGGCGTGCAACAGCTTTTGTTTGTGGCGTTCTTCCTGTCGTTTGCGGTGAAAGTGCCGATGTTCCCCGTGCACACTTGGCTGCCGGATGCCCACGTTGAGGCGCCGACCGGCGGTTCGATGGTGTTGGCGGCGATTACGCTGAAATTGGGCGCATACGGCTTTTTGCGCTTCATCCTGCCGATTCTGCCCGACGCGTCGCGCTATTTCGCGCCTGTCATCATCGTGTTGAGCCTGATTGCGGTGGTGTATATCGGCATGGTCGCGCTGGTGCAGACCGATATGAAAAAACTGGTGGCGTATTCGTCCATCAGCCATATGGGTTTCGTTACCTTGGGGATGTTCTTGTTTGTTAACGGGCAGTTGAACGACTGGGCGTTGAAAGGTGCGGTCATTCAGATGATTTCGCACGGTTTCGTGTCGGCAGCGATGTTTATGTGCATCGGTGTGATGTACGACCGCCTGCACACGCGCAATATCGCCGATTACGGCGGCGTGGTGAACGTGATGCCCAAGTTTGCGGCGTTTATGATGCTGTTTGCGATGGCAAACGCGGGTCTGCCGGCGACTTCGGGCTTCGTGGGCGAGTTTATGGTGATTATGGGCTCGGTCAAAGTGAATTTCTGGGTGGGCGCGCTGGCGGCGCTGACGCTGATTTACGGTGCGTCTTACACGCTGTGGATGTATAAGCGCGTGATTTTCGGCGCGGTCGGTAATCCGCACGTTGCCGATATGAAAGACATCAACTGCCGCGAATTTGCGATTCTGGCGATTTTGGCGGTTGCGGTATTGGGTATGGGCCTGTATCCGCAGGCATTTATCGAAGTGGTGCATCAGGCGGCAAACGATTTGATTGCCCATGTGGCGCAAAGCAAGATTTGAGGTGTGCGAATGAACTTGATTGATTTGAACTTAATGCCTGCCATGCCCGAAATCGTGCTGTTTGCGCTGCTGATTGCCGTATTGCTGGCAGATTTGTGGATTAGCGATAAAAACCGCTATCTGACCCATCTGATGAGCTTGGGAACCGTTATTATCGTAGCGGTTACGCAGCTGGCGGTGTGGGAGCAGGGCAGTACGCTGGCGTTTCACGGGATGTATATCGCCGACGGCATGTCGCGCCTGTCCAAACTGGTGCTGTACGGGCTGACCTTCGGGCTGTTTATTTACAGCAAACCGTACAATCAGGCGCGCGGTATTTTTAAAGGCGAGTTTTACACTTTGTCGCTTTTTGCCCTGTTAGGCATGAGCGTGATGGTGAGCGCGGCGCATTTCCTGACCGCCTATATCGGTTTGGAACTTTTGTCGCTGTCGCTTTACGCCATGATTGCGCTGCGCCGCGATTCCGGCCGCTCCGCCGAAGCCGCTCTCAAATATTTCGTCTTGGGCGCGCTGGCTTCCGGCCTGTTGCTCTACGGCATTTCGATGGTCTACGGCGCGACGCATTCGCTCGACTTCGCCACTGTTTTGGCGTCGTCGTACAGCGAGATCGCCAACGAATGGCTGTTGAAACTGGGGTTGGTGTTTATCGTCGTGGCGATAGCGTTCAAACTGGGCGCAGTGCCGTTTCATATGTGGGTGCCCGACGTGTATCACGGTGCGCCGACATCCGTTGCCGCCTTTATCGGTACGGCACCGAAAATTGCCGCTGTGATGTTTGCCTTCCGTATTTTGCTGACCGGTTTTGGCGAAGTGCATCAATACTGGGCGCCTATGTTTGCCGTCCTTGCCGTTGCGTCGCTTGTGGTCGGTAATCTTGCCGCGATTATGCAGACCAATATCAAGCGGATGCTTGCCTATTCGACTGTGTCGCACATGGGCTTTATCCTGCTGGCGTTTATGGCAGGCTCAATCGGCTCTACTGCGGGTCTGTATTACGCCATTACTTACGCTTTGATGGCGGCTGCGGGCTTCGGTATATTGATGGTATTGTCCACCGACAATATCGAGTGTGAAGAAATCAAAGATTTGGCAGGTTTGAACCAACGCCATGCTTGGTTTGCCTTACTGATGCTGCTGGTCATGTTCTCTATGGCAGGTATTCCGCCGCTGATGGGCTTCTACGCCAAATTCGGCGTCATCATGGTGTTGCTGAAATTCCATTACGTTTGGTTGTCGGTCTTCGCGGTCGTTATGTCCTTAATCGGCGCGTTCTACTACCTGCGCGTGGTTAAAGTCATGTATTTCGACGAACCCACTCATGACCAACCCATCGGCAGCAACTATGCCGCCAAATTCTTCCTAAGCGTCAATGCGTTCTTGTTGGTTTTGTGGGGCGTTATGCCGCAAACGATGATTGACTGGTGCGCAAAGGCTTTGGAAAACACTTTGTAAGACGATAAACCGAAACGGCAGCCGTGTCAGAGGCTGCCGTTTTTGTTAAGATACGCAGCCCAAGATTGTTTTTTCAGACGACCCTTTGAATCAAAGAGGTCGTCTGAAAACAGAAAGACACACCATCATGACCGCATCCATGTACATCCTTTTGGTATTGGCACTCATCTTCGCCAATGCCCCTTTCGTTACCACCAAATTTTTCGGCGTGTTTCCGCTCAAGCGCAAACATTTCGGGCATCACCTCGTCGAATTGGCGGCAGGCTTCATCCT
>NZ_AJMT01000163.1:0-2496 GCF_000260655.1 Neisseria sicca VK64 | reverse complement strand
AAAGGTGTGTATGAGGAAATTTTGGAAGAACTGGATGATGAAAATCTTTTAGATAAAAAATTATCATTACCTCCCAAAGCAATAGCATTGACCGCACGAAATGATAATAGGGCAATATTTGAAACATATGAAATGAATGGTACAGAAGAAGTTATAGGAATCGAATGCTGTTTATATGCAGATAACAAGGAAACTGACCTAACCCTAGAAGGTAGTTTTCATAAAAAAAATGGCAAATTTATTTTTGTTTATCAGGGTATTCGTACATAAAGCTCTAATAGAGGGAACCAAGTCATCAATAAATCCCGCAATGACATCTTTACCACAGTCCCGCCCTCTCCTATCTACGCAACACACAAGTTTTTCCGAAAGCGTCCAAAAATATTAGGCAAACGCGATAACGTGGTATAGAATCGAGTACCTACACTAATCAAACGGAATGACCGTTAGGAAACAACCGTATTTTGATTGAAAACCGCCGTCCTTCAGCCTCAAAATTCGCGCAAAAGCAGCTTGCAGGATTTTCGCTTCAAAGACCATCGTTTCAATTCAACATGCCGATTCCAAACCGTCAGCCCGCTCCTGATACGGAGGCGTTTGTTTCAGACGACCTCTTTATTATTTACACGCAGGTACAAGAAAATGACACACTCACCCATCAAACAAACCGTAATCTTACTCAGCGCAGTCTTCTTCTCCGGCGCAGTCCACGCTTCGGGCTACCATTTCGGTACGCAGTCGGTCAACGCGCAAGGCACTGCCAACTCTTCCGGCGCGGAAGCCGCCGACGCATCGACCATCTTCTACAACCCTGCCGGCCTGTCCAAACTCGACAGCAGCCAAGTTTCCGTCAACGCCAACATCGTCATCCCCAGCATCCACTACGAAGCCGATTCCGCAAAATACTATCAAGGCGGCGATGTTTCCGGCTCGAAAAGCGGCAAAATCACCAAAACCACCGTCGCCCCGCACCTCTACGGCGCATACAAAGTCAATGACGATGTGACTTTGGGCTTGGGCGTGTACGTTCCCTTCGGCTCTGCCACCGAATACGAAAAAGATTCCGTGCTGCGCCACAACATCAACAAACTGAGCCTCACCAGCATCGACATCGAACCGGTCGTCGCTTGGAAAGCCAATGAAAACCATGCTTTCAGTGCAGGACTGATCGCCCAATATTCCAAAGCCGAATTGCGCAAATATTCCGACTGGGATGCTTCCGGCGCCATCAGCCAACTCGCCAGCGGCCTTGCCTCACGCGCCGCCGGCCGCCCCGTGTCCGTCAGCGCGCAAGGCAAATCTGACGGACACGCCGAAGTAAAAGGCCACGACTGGGGCTTCGGCTATCAACTCGCTTGGATGTGGGACATCAACGACCGCGCACGGATCGGCGTGAACTACCGCTCCAAAGTAACCCACACCCTCAAAGGCTCGGCAGAATGGGAAGCCGACGGCGCATACGCCCGCCGCGCTTGGGATTTGGGCGCGCTTGCCGCCCGCGGTTACGTTCCGCATGAAAAAGCAAGCGTCAAAATTGTAACCCCCGAATCCTTGTCCGTTCACGGCATGTACAAAGCCACCGACAAATTCAACCTGTTCAGCGATGTGACTTGGACGCGCCACAGCCGCTTCAACAAAGCGGAACTGGTTTTTGAAAACACCAAAAACGTCGTCAACGGCAAATCCGACCGCACCGTTATCACCCCCAACTGGCGCAACACTTACAAAGTCGCGCTCGGCGGTTCTTACCAAGTGACCGACCCGCTGCAACTGCGCGCAGGCATCGCCTTTGACCGCTCGCCCGTCAAAAACGCCGGCTACCGCATGAACAGCCTGCCCGACGGCAACCGCATCTGGTTCTCGCTCGGCGCGAAATACCATATCGGCAAAAACCACGTCCTCGATGCCGCTTACAGCCACATCCACATCAACGACACCCGCTACCACACTGCCCGCGCGACCGGCAGCGATGTGGACAGCAAAGGCGCATCCAGCGCACACTTCAAAAACCACGCCGACATCATCGGCCTGCAATACACTTACAAATTCAAGTAAGCCGTTTGGCGCCGACATCAAAAGGTCGTCTGAAAACCGATATCTAGGTTTTCAGACGACCTTTTGCCATAAATTGACATCAGGAATGCTTCCTTCCGCCTCCCATCGGACGGGTACGCAGAATAAGGCCGCCGTCTCAGCCGAATGCAGACAGGATCAATAAAAAACCTCCTCATTTGGAAGACTCGGGATAGGCGCTTGATTTATCAAATTAATAATTATGACGAACTTTTTACCCCGGCCCCGGCCTTAAGAAGTAAAGCAGTCCAATTATGCGAACTGTCCGCCATAAACGATATAGTGGATTAACTTTAAACCAGTGCGGCGTTGCCTCGCCTTAGCTCAAAGAGAACGATTCTCTAAGGTGCTGAAGCACCAAGTGAATCGGTTCCGTACTATCTGTACTGTCTGCGGCTTCGTCGCCTTGTCCTGATTTAAAGT
>NZ_AJMT01000162.1:0-14085 GCF_000260655.1 Neisseria sicca VK64 | reverse complement strand
AAGCATGTCGCGAAAGGCGAACTGTTGGGACAATGCGCCGATGGAAAGCTTCTTTGCGGTGTTGAAGACGGAGTGTTTCTATAATGCAGGTGAATTGACGGTAGATGAATTGATGAAGCAGATAGATGACTATATGGATTACTACAACCGGGAGCGTTGCAGTTTGAAATTGAAAAAGCTGAGTCCTGTCGCATACAGAACCCAGCTTGCACAGAGCGCCTGAATAGGCTTTTATGAGTGTCCAAGATTTGGGGGCCAGTTCAGTTTTCAGACGACCTTTTGGCAAATGCCTGAATCAGCCTGCCGATTCTACGCCATAAGGTTTGTTTGACGTTTTGATGGTCAGGGTCAGTACGGCGGCGATGATAAGGAGGACACCGGCAAAAGTCATGGCATGTCCCGGGTCAGCGCCGAGCAAGTTCTCATAGATTTTACTGAAGGTAAGGGTTTGGATCAGCATCGGAATCACAATCATCATGTTGACGATGCCCATATACACGCCGTAGCGCTCTTTCGGGATGGAATGCACGACAATCATAAACGGCACGCCCATCATACTTGCCCAGCCGATACCGAAGCCGATCATCGGGGCGAGCATCATATTTTTATCGGTAACATGCGGAATCGCCAAAAGGGCAAGTGCGGCAAGGGTAACGGCAAAGGCGTGGACGTATTTGGCGGCATATTTGCGCGCCATCCACATCAATCCGAAGGCAGAAATAAAGGTCACGACGTTGTAAAAACCATTGACCACACCGGTCCATGCCACTGCGTCCTCATATGCGACTTTGTTGGCAGAGGTAGCATTCCATATAGATTTGGCGAGACTGTGGGAGATGTATTGCCAGTAGATGAAGAGTGCGTACCATTGGAAGAGGTAAACCGAAGCGAGCTGCCACAAGGGTTTCGGCATGTCTTTGATGGCATGGTAAATTTCTTTAACGGCTTCAACAGGACCGCCGGATTGGGCTTTAATCGCCGCCAGCTCTTCAGGAGACGGCTCATGTTCTGGGGTGGACAATACGGTCACTAAAACAGAGCCGATGGAGCAGACGGCGCCAATATAGAACGAGCCGAATACCCAGTAGGGGATGCCCGCTTCGGAGGTTTGGTTCAACCAGTCGATTTTCTTGAAGGCATAGAGCGATATGTTGGCAAGGGTAATGCCCAAGCCGGTAAACACGGACTGCATTAGGAAGCCGATGGATTGCTGGCGTTCGGGAACGGTATCGGCGATGAAGGCGCGGAAAGGCTCCATGGCGGTATTGTTGCTGATGTCTAAGAGCCACAGCAGCAATACGGCAACCCACAATGCGGTAACGTGCGGATAGAAGAACAAACACAAGCTGCAACCGATGGCGCCGAGCAGGAAATACGGACGGCGGCGGCCAAGTCCGGGAATCCATGTACGGTCGCTCATGGCACCGATAAGGGGCTGCACCAGCAAACCGGTAATCGGTCCTGCCATATTGAGGTAAGGCAGTTTTGCAGGGTCAGCTTGCAAGAAACTGAAAATCGGGTTGATGGCGGTTTGCTGCAAACCGAAGCTGTATTGAATGCCGAAGAAGCCGAAGTTCATCAGCATAATCTGGCGAAGCGTCAGGGATACTTGTGGGGAAATCTTCATTTTGAAGCGACTCCTGGACTGTATAAGAAGAAAACATGGAACAACAAACTGCGGGAAACACTGCATAGTTGAAGCGGTTGGGCCGCTTTCTTTATTTTTGGGCGTATCGTATTGATACGTTGCAAATGGATAACGTGATGTGTTGTTTGTGTTTTCAGACGACCTTTTATTATCGTATGTTGTCTGCTTTATGAAGCAGACGTCGTCTGAAAGAATGTTTTACTTCAATGCCGTAACCGACTGCCGCCAAATCGTTTCCCCGACAACCCGAACGGGCGGACGGGCGGTTTCTTTGGTATCGATAATGTCGAACAGGATTTCCGCCGCCAGCGCGCCCATGCGCATATAGGGCAGCTCGGTGCTGGTCAACGGCGGGAACAGGGTTTCGGCAATTGCGCTGTGGTTGTCGTAACCTGCCACCGACACCTGCTCCGGAACGCGTACGCCGCGCGTCCTCAAAATGCCGTAAACGCGGACCGCCATTTCGTCGTTGCCGCAGCAAATGACCGTCGGCGGGTCGGCAAGCGACAATAATTTCAACACTGCCGCAATCAAAGGCTCGCTGTCGTTGGCAAAATCGGTGATGCCGGTTTGCACCAAGTCAGGATCGAACACCATGTCCGATTCGTCCAAAGCGCGGCGGTAGCCCGCCAAACGCAGCCGCGTCGCTTCTGCGCCCGCCTGCAAGGTGATGTAGGCGATACGGCGGTGTCCGTGACGGATGATGTTGCGTACCAAATCGTATTGCCCGCGCTCGTCGTCCGGCAAAACCGACGGCGTACCCGCCGCGTCGAAACAGTTGACCAAAACCATCGGGCAGCGGTTGGGCATTTCGGGCAGGACGATTTCGCGGTGCGATTCGGTTACATACAAAATGCCTTCCGCGCGGTGTTCCATAAACGTCCTGACCAGAGGGTCGATTTGCTCGTAGCGGTTGTCCGTATCCGCAATCATCAGCGTTTTGCCCGCTTCACGGATTTTCTGCTGGATGCCTTTGATTAAAAACATATCCGGCAGACCGTGTACCCCGCCATATTCGCCCGTGCGCGAGATGGCGCCGGTAATCAGTCCGATTAAGTCCGAACGGTTCGACCGCATCACCCGCGCCGCCGAAGACGGGATATAACCCAAAGCCGCAATCGCTGTTTCGACTTTTGCACGGGTTTTATCGCTGACCGGCGCATCGCCGTTGATGACGCGGCTGACCGTTTTGGGTGAGACGCCCGCATAAGCAGCAACATCATAAATTGTAGCCATCTTACGACTCCCGCCTCATCCCTGTTTCATTTGATTACGAAGCATATCACACCTGACATCGGTGTCATACCGAAAAATTTACAGAACTTTGATAAAAATCAATCATATAAATTGCATATTGCATACAATTCTTAACCAAGCCGACTCCCCGCATTCGCCAAACCCGCGCCCCTTTGTTAAACTACATACGACTACATAAATATTCACCCTATCGAACCAATCACCACAACGACAATCTATAACTGAATCACATCCCCCGAATGAGCGGGGCGAACCCAATTCCGAAGGAAACCCGATGACCGCATTTACCGAAGCATGGCAAGCCCTTGAACAACACCGGCTCGACACACAACACATCCACCTGCGCGACCGCTTCGCCGCCGAACCCGACCGCTTCGGCAATATGCACGAAACCCTCGACGGCCTCCTCTTCGATTACAGCAAAAACCGCCTCGGCGAAGACACTTTGCAACTTTTGTGCCGCCTTGCCGAAGCCTCGCCCCTAGCCGGACAAATGCACGCCATGCAAAACGGCGAAAAAATCAACCTCAGCGAACACCGCGCCGTCCTCCATACCGCCTTGCGCCTGCCGCCCGACGCCGCGCCCGTTTACGTTGACGGCGAAAACATCCTCCCCAAAATCCACCGCGAACTCGACCGCGCCCTCGCCTTCGCCGAATCACTCAACAACGGCAGCCACAGGGGCATCACCGACAAACCCATCACCGACTTCGTCCACATCGGCATAGGCGGCTCCGACCTCGGCCCCAGAATGTGCGTAGAAGCCCTCAAAGCCTACCGCCAAAACATCCGCGTCCACTTCGTCAGCAATTCAGACGACGCCGACATCAGCCGCACACTCGCTCACCTCAAACCCGAAACCACCGTATTCAGCATCGCCAGCAAATCCTTCCGCACACCCGAAACCCTGCTCAACGCCTACGCCGCCCGCGCCTGGTATCGTGATGCAGGTTTGCCCGAGTCCGGCATCTACCGCCACTTCTGCGCCATCTCCTCCGACGTTGCTGCCGCCCGAAACTTCGGCATCGCCCCCGACAACGTCTTCGCCATGTTCGACTGGGTCGGCGGACGCTATTCCGTCTGGTCAACCATCGGCCTGCCCGTCATGGTTGCCGTCGGCACAGACCGCTTCCGCGAACTCCTCGCCGGCGCGCACGCCATGGACACCCACTTCTTCCAAACCCCCTACCGCCGCAACATCCCCGTCCTCATGGCGCTCATCAGCATCTGGTACAACAACTTCCAGCACGCCGACGGACAAACCGCCGTCCCATACAGCCACAACCTACGCCACCTCCCCTCGTGGCTCAACCAGCTCGACATGGAAAGCCTCGGCAAAAACCGCACCGCCGACGGCCGGCCCGTCCCCCACACCACCGGCGGCATCGTCTTCGGCGAAGAAGGCGTCAACTGCCAGCACGCCTATTTCCAACTCCTCCACCAAGGCACACGGCTCATCCCCTGCGACTTCATCGTCCCCATGACCACCGCCTACGGCATTAACCGCCAACACCGCTTCACCGTCGCCAACGCCTTCGCCCAAGCAGAAGCCCTGATGAAAGGCAAAACCCTCGAAGAAGCCCGCGCCGAACTTGCCGACCTGCCCGAAGCCGAACGCGAACGCCTCGCCCCGCAAAAAGAATTCCCCGGCAACCGCCCGAGCAACAGCCTCCTCCTCAGCGCCACCGACCCCCGCCGCCTCGGCATGCTCATGGCGGCATACGAACACCGCACCTTCGTCCAAGGCGCGGTTTGGGGCATCAACCCCTTCGACCAATGGGGCGTCGAATACGGCAAAGAACTCGCCAAAACCATCGAACCCGAACTCGACCGCGGCAACCCGCAGCACGACAGTTCCACCAACGGCCTCATCGCCTTCTACCGTGCCAACCAAAACCGGTAGGCAGTTCAAACATAAAAGGTCGTCTGAAAACTTACATCGGGTTTTCAGACGACCTTTGTGTGTTCATCATTTTCGTGGACAGAGTCCATGCTACGGAACTTGTGTTGCCAAGAAACTTTGTAGCGTGGGCTTCGCCCACGAACCACTCAAGATTTCAGACGACCTTTACGTTTATCGTTTTCGTGGACGGAATCCACACTACGGCACTTGCGTTGCCAAAAAACTTTGTAGCGTGGACTATGCCCACGAGCCATTGAAGATTCCAACAAACAACCCGCCGAAAATCCCAGACGCAAAAAAAGCAGACTCAACAGGTCTGCTTTCGATCTTTCCTATTAATCCAGATTCAACACCGCGGAAGTGTAAACGTCCTGCACGTCGTCCAAATCTTCCAGCGCATCAATCAGTTTCTGCATTTTGACGGCATCTTCGCCGGAGAGTTCGGTTTCGTTTTGGGCGCGCATGGTGACGTCGCCGTCAACGGATTTGTAGCCTGCGGTTTCCAATGCCGCTTTCACGCCCGCCCAATCGTTCGGAGCGGTGATGACTTCGATGGAGCCGTCGTCGTTGGCAATCACGTCTTCCGCACCGGCTTCCAGAGCGGCTTCCATCAGCGCGTCTTCGTCAACGCCGGGTTCGAACACCAAATAACCCTGATGCACGAAGTTGAACGCCACGCAGCCGTCGGTGCCCAAGTTGCCGCCGTTTTTGGTGAACGCATGGCGCACGTCAGCAACGGTGCGGGTTTTATTGTCGGTCAGGCAGTCCACCATCAGCGCCGCGCCGCCGATGCCGTAGCCTTCGTAGCGCAATTCGATGTATTCCACGCCTTCCAAATTGCCCGTACCTTTGTCGATGGCGCGCTGCACGTTGTCTTTGGGCATATTGTTTTCGGCGGCTTTTTCCAAAGCCAGGCGCAGGCGCGGATTGGCGCCGGGATCGCCGCCGCCCATGCGGGCTGCGACGGTGATTTCTTTAATCAGACGGGTGAAGATTTTGCCGCGTTTGGCATCTTGACGGGCTTTTTTATGCTGGATATTCGCCCACTTGCTATGACCTGCCATATATGGATTCCTTTCGATTTTCCGCCTTATCCGGCGGGCTCTTGCTCATTTTCAAAGGACGCATTTTAACATAGGTTGAATATACCTAAAATATTCAGACGACCCTGCATTCTGCCCAAAAGGTCGTCTGAAAACGCCGATAGCGCCCGACAAACGCAAAAATCTTGTCTTTGCCCAAACCTGACCCTTTTTTTCGTTTGCCTCACAAAAGGTTTACGGTATCATGCAGGCCTGCTTCAGGATTGTTGACAACTTGGGGCAAAACGGACGAAGCCGGCCTGCTCGCCGCGCCGTCCGACACAACGGCATTCAACGGAGTAACCGCCGCCGGATGCCGTCATCTGTTCATTTTTCAATATAAGGTTTGTAATTATGGAAAAAACATTGTCTGCACTGGTGGGCGCAGTCAATCTGATTCTGTGGGACTACCTGCTGATTTACGCCCTTTTGGGCATCGGCCTGTTTTTCACACTCTATCTGGGTGCGCCGCAGATTACCAAATTTGGCGAAGGCCTCAAATCCGTTTTCGGCGGTTTGTTTTCCAAAAAAGACAAAGACGATAAATCTTTGTCGCAATTCCAAGCACTCGCCGTTGCCGTCTCCGCCCAAATCGGCACGGGCAACGTCGCCGGCGTGGCAACCGCCATTACCGCAGGCGGGCCGGGCGCGATTTTTTGGATGTGGCTTTCCGCCGTTTTGGGGATGTCCACGATTTTTGCCGAAGCGCTGCTCGCGCAAAAATACCGCGTCGTCAGCCACGGCAAATACATCGGCGGCCCCGCGTTCTACATCACGCACGGCCTGACCCCGAAAATCGGGCGCGGCGCAGCGCGTTTCTTATCGGGCTTCTTCTCCATCGCCCTGATTATCGCGCTGGGCTTCATCGGTAACGCCACGCAGGCAAACTCTATCGCCTCCTCCGTTACCATCGCCTTTAACGTACCAGCTTTGGCAGTGGGCATCACCCTCGCCGTCCTTGCGGGCATGATTATCGTCGGCGGCGTAAACCGCATCGCCAACATCGCCCAATTCGTCGTGCCGTTTATGGCGATTATCTATATTTTGTGCGCGGTCGTTATCCTGTTTGAATTCTCCGACCACATCGTACCGATGTTCAACCACATCTTTACCGCCGCCTTCAATCCCGAAGCCGTGTTAGGCGGCGCAGCGGGTATCGGTATGCGCGAAGCCGTCCGTTACGGCGTGGCACGCGGACTGTTTTCCAACGAAGCAGGTATGGGTTCGACGCCGCACGCGCACGCAACCGCCGACGTAAACCACCCTGTTCAACAAGGCTTGGCGGCATTTATCGGCGTGTTCATCGACACCATCTTGGTCTGCACCGCCACCGCGCTGATTATCCTCCTGACCGATGCCAACCTTTCCGGCGAACAAGGCGCGGCGGTTACCCAATTCGCCTTCAGCAAAGCCTTTCCCGGCTTCGGTTCGCAACTGCTCGCCGTCTGCCTGACCTTCTTCGCCTTCACCACCATCATCGGCTGGTACTACTTCGGCGAGTCCAACATCCGCTTCCTCTTCAGGGGAAAACACTTGGGCATCTACCGCGCGCTTGTGCTGCTGGCTATCGTGTTGGGTACGCTGGGCAAAGTCGATTTGGTTTGGAGCCTGTCCGATATGTTCAACGGCTTCATGGTCATCCCCAACTTAATCGCCCTATTCCTCTTGCGCAAAGAAATCCGCACCGTTTACGACGATTATCTGGCGCAGAAAAAAGCAGGCAAAAACTTGTCCTACCAATATGAATTCCACGAATTCCACGACAAGGCTTAATCCGCAATCGTGAAAAGGTCGTCTGAAAAGTTTTCAGACGACCTTTTTTATCCCCTAATCATTGAACCGATTAATGTTTTTTTGTACAATCCCCGCCATCTCAACCCTTTCTCAGGCCGTCGGAAAAGCGGCCTGAACCTTTTTGCAAAGAAAGCCCATGTCCCAAGAAATCCTCGACCAAGTGCGCCGCCGCCGCACGTTTGCCATCATCTCCCACCCCGACGCGGGTAAAACCACGCTGACCGAAAAACTCTTGCTGTTTTCAGGCGCGATTCAAAGCGCTGGTACGGTAAAAGGTAAGAAAACCGGCAAATTCGCCACTTCCGACTGGATGGAAATCGAGAAGCAGCGCGGCATTTCCGTCGCTTCATCAGTGATGCAGTTCGACTACAAAGACCACACCGTCAACCTCTTGGACACGCCGGGACACCAAGACTTCTCCGAAGACACCTACCGCGTTTTGACCGCCGTTGATAGCGCATTGATGGTCATCGACGCGGCAAAAGGCGTGGAAGCGCAAACCATCAAACTCTTGAACGTCTGCCGCCTGCGCAATACGCCGATTGTCACGTTCATGAACAAATACGACCGCGAAGTGCGCGACTCTTTGGAATTGCTGGACGAAGTGGAAAACATTTTAAAAATCCGCTGTGCGCCCGTCACTTGGCCGATCGGCATGGGCAAAAACTTCAAAGGCGTGTACCACATCCTGAACGACGAAATCTATCTCTTTGAAGCCGGCGGCGAACGCCTGCCGCACGAGTTCGACATCATTAAAGGCATCAACAATCCCGAACTGGAACAACGCTTTCCGCTGGAAATCCAGCAGTTGCGCGACGAAATCGAATTGGTGCAGGCGGCTTCCAACGAGTTCAATCTCGACGAATTTCTCGCTGGCGAACTCACGCCCGTGTTCTTCGGTTCGGCGATTAACAACTTCGGCATTCAGGAAATCCTCAATTCATTGATTGACTGGGCGCCCGCGCCGAAACCGCGCGACGCGACCGTGCGCATGGTCGAGCCGGACGAGCCGAAATTTTCCGGATTTATCTTTAAAATCCAAGCCAATATGGACCCGAAACACCGCGACCGCATCGCCTTTTTACGCGTCTGCTCCGGCAAATTCGAGCGCGGCATGAAGATGAAACACCTGCGCATCAACCGCGAAATTGCCGCATCCAGCGTGGTTACGTTCATGTCACACGACCGCGAGCTGGTGGAAGAAGCCTACGCGGGTGATATCATCGGCATCCCGAACCACGGCAACATCCAAATCGGCGACAGTTTCTCCGAAGGCGAGCAACTGGCGTTCACCGGCATCCCCTTCTTCGCGCCCGAACTGTTCCGCAGCGTCCGCATCAAAAACCCGCTGAAAATCAAGCAACTGCAAAAAGGCTTGCAACAGCTTGGCGAAGAAGGCGCGGTACAAGTCTTCAAACCGATGAGCGGCGCAGATTTGATTTTGGGCGCAGTCGGCGTGTTGCAGTTTGAAGTCGTTACCTCGCGCCTCGCCAACGAATACGGCGTAGAAGCCGTGTTCGACAACGCATCCATCTGGTCGGCACGCTGGGTATCGTGCGACGACAAGAAAAAGCTGGCAGAGTTTGAAAAAGCCAATGCGGGCAACCTCGCCATCGACGCAGGTGGCAACCTCGCCTACCTCGCCCCCAACCGCGTGAATTTGGGACTCACGCAAGAACGCTGGCCGGATATTGTGTTCCACGAAACGCGCGAGCATTCGGTGAAACTGTAATAGATTAAAAAGGTCGTCTGAAACCCTGACAGGACAGACGATTAGAATCTTTTTTATGCAACCTACGTCTATGATTTGAAGGAATGTTGATGAAAAAACAAATTGTATTGGCTGTTGCCCTGCTTCTGACCACTGCTGCCGCAAATGCCGGCGGAGCCAAACTCTCCTGCGGCAAACAGAAATGGGATGGAACAGAATTAGGCGTAACCAAATGCCGTTATTCAGGTAACTCTTTATCTGACGCTTATACTGCTGCTTTAAAAAAAGAGGGGGGAAGCGGAGTACTGCCCAAAACCCTGCCAACCCGTAATATGAAACGTCAAATAAACGAAGAAACGGAAACCTCCATTCAATGGACCGGCAAAAAAATAGTCAATGTTTGCGTAAATAGCGAGGGATTCGATTGTTTCGAATTGAAACAGCAAAAAGATCATGTGGATGTTACATTTACAGTCGCAACACCATAAATCTTGGTTTAGGTCGTCTGAAAACTCAGTATGGCAACAAGCATGAATACCTGATACAGCCGACCAATTTAGCCTAATTCGGAGAAAATCATGCAAAAACTGCTTTTAGCGGCAGTATTCATGGCAAGCATGCAATTTGCTGCCGCCGAACGCGCACCCATAGCAATTCCTAAAAAAGTACAGGAAGCCATCAATGAAGATAAACAAACCTGCCGTGAAATGGGGGGAAAATTCTCTGTTGGTCAAGCTTTGGATATTATCGATTTGAATAACGACGGTTATCATGATTTTGTCTACGACATGAGCAAGGTCACCTGCGCCAACGCACCTGATCTGGGCGGCTCCGGCGGCTGGGCGGTCACTGTTTTTGCAGGCCAGCCGGATGGTTCTGCCAAACAGGCATTTCTTCATGGCGCAGTCGGAACAAAAATCATCGACAACAAACTTTATTTAGGCGTGGGTGGAGAGCTATGCGGCGAAGACACACGCGGTAAAGTACGCGCACAATATCAAAATTGTATCCGTCCGCTACAATGGAATGCACGCAAGAAAGTGTTTGAGTTTGCGCCCGTCTCACAGAAAAAACCTTTCCCCAAAAGCTTGCAGCGTTAAGGACAAAATCAATCAGTCGGTCATCTGAAACCCGTAAACTGCACCTTTCACAAAGGTGCAGTTTTTTTATCCCTGCCTACAACTAGGTGCTTCATCTTTTTAGGTATGACGACAACCATGAGTGTTGCAGTTTAAAATTAAAAAAGCCGAGTCCTGCAATATACGGAACCCGGCTTATAGAAAACGTCCGAACAATCTCTTATACGCGCCCAAATTTTGCCGGGCAATTCAAGTTTTCAGACGACCTTTTAGCGTATCAAACCATCCGTTTTATTCAAACGGGCGCACTTCCAAACCGAACATACGGCGGGCAGTGTTCAGCATTTGGCAGCTGAAGCCCCACTCGTTGTCGTACCAGGCGAACACTTTGACCATATTGCCGTCGGTTACTTTGGTCAACGTTGCGTCAAAGGTACTGGCTTGGGTAGTATGGTTAAAGTCCATAGACACCAGCGGCAGCGTGTTGTAGCCCAACACGCCTTTCAGACGACCTTCTTCTGAGGCAGCTTTCATCAGCGCATTGATTTCTTCGACACTCGTATCGCGCGCGGCTTGGAAGCTCAAATCCACCAATGAGACATTGACGGTCGGCACGCGGATGGCAAGGCCGTCGAGTTTGCCTTTCAATTCGGGCAAGACCAAACCGACGGCTTTCGCCGCGCCGGTTTTGGTCGGAATCATGTTTTCCACACCGCTGCGGGCGCGGCGCAAGTCTTTGTGACGCACGTCGGTCACGGTTTGGTCGTTGGTCAGGGCGTGAATGGTGGTCATCGCACCTTTGACGATGCCGATGTTTTCGCTCAATACTTTGGCGACGGGGGCAAGGCAGTTGGTGGTGCAGGAAGCATTGGAGATGACGGTCATGTCGTTGGTGATGATGTCATCGTTCACACCGTAAACGATGGTCGCGTCAACGTCAGCCTCGCCAGGCGCGGAAATCAGCACTTTTTTCGCACCGCTTTCGAGATGGGCATTGGCTTTGGATTTGCTGGTAAACGAGCCGGTGCATTCCATCACCAAGTCCACGCCCAAGTCGCGCCAGGGCAGTTCGGCAGGGTTGCGGGTGGAGAAGAACGGGATTTTGCGGCCGTTGATGATGAGGTGGGTCGCATCGTGGGAAATGTCAGCATTAAAGCGGCCGTGGACGGTATCGAATTTGGTCAGATGGGCGTTGGTTTCGAGGCTGCCGCTGGCGTTGACGGCGACGACTTCAAGTTGGTCTTGCAGGTTGTAATCGTAGATGGCGCGTAATACTTGGCGGCCGATGCGGCCATATCCGTTAATGGCGACTTTAATGCCCATGTTTTTTCCTTTTGGGGTATAGGGTGGTTAACTGATTCGCACATTATAGCAAATTTGTAGTGTGATGTAATTAACATTTTATCAAATAAATCTTGTTCAATCATATCTGCTTATTTTTATACCAAAAAGATAACGAATTATTTTATTCTACAAAATACCATATAAGGAAATTTATATTTCAATTATATTTAAAATATACGTATTTAATCTTAGCTTCCTACTCTCTTAAAAAAAGGGAAAACCTGAATCTTTCTGATTTTATTTATTTGAAAAAGATAATCTCTAACCAAATTCCGCTACATCACGCAACAAAAATCCCCGCCATTCCCTCCCTTTTATCTTAAAAATCAATAAATATAATCCTATGCCTAATTTCATAATAAATTAACAAACCCCTGCCCTCCTCCCAAAATCCCCCGTTTTCAAGGCATAAAGCGCGTTCTTAAGCGGAGGCTGCTTGAAGATTCCGTCCCACTGTTTTAAAATAAAAATGTTACGTTATATCAATCTGGAGAGAGAAAACATGAAACATTGGAAACTCGGCGTCATCGCTGCATTAATGTCCGGCGCAGTTTATGCAGCCCCGATGAACGTCGTTACCAGCTTCAGCATTTTGGGCGATGTTGCCAAACAAATCGGCGGCGACCGTGTTGCCGTGCAAAATTTGGTCGGTGCCAACCAAGACACCCACGCCTACCACATGACCAGCGGCGACATCAAAAAAATCCGCGGTGCAAAATTAGTCTTGCTCAACGGCTTGGGCTTGGAAGCGGCTGATGTTCAGCGCGCCGTCAAACAAAGCAAAGTCCCCTTCGCCGAAGCAGCCAAAGGCATACAGGCGCTTAAAGCTGAAGAAGGCGAACATCATCACGACCACGAAGGCCACCACCACGACCACGGCGAATTTGACCCGCACGTCTGGAACGACCCCGTTTTGATGACAACCTACGCCCAAAACGTTGCCAACGCCCTGATTCAGGCAGACCCCGAAGGTAAAACCTATTACCAACAACGCTTGGGCAACTACCAAGTGCAGCTGAAAAAACTGCACAGCGACGCTCAAGCTGCGTTTAACGCCGTTCCCGCTGCTAAGCGCAAAGTTCTGACCGGACACGACGCGTTCTCCTACATGGGCAAACGCTACAATATCGAGTTCATCGCCCCGCAAGGCGTGAGCAGCGAAGCCGAGCCGTCCGCCAAACAAGTGGCTTCCATCATCCGCCAAATCAAACGCGAAGGCATCAAAGCCGTGTTCACCGAAAACATCAAAGACACGCGCATGGTTGACCGCATCGCCAAAGAAACCGGCGTCAACGTTAGCGGCAAACTCTACTCCGACGCACTCGGCGGCGCACCTGCCAATACTTATATCGGCATGTACCGCTACAACGTCAAAGCCTTGACTGATGCGATGAAAAAATAAAACCGCAGAATCCAGCGTGAGCGGATAAACCGAAAGGTCGTCTGAAACAAGCTTGGCAAATTAAGCCCAAACCTGTTTCAGACGACCTTTTATAGTGGATTAACTTTAAATCAGGACAAGGCGATGAAGCCGCAGACAGTACAGATAGTACGGAACCGATTCACTTGGTGCTTCAGCACCTTAGAGAATCGTTCTCTTTGAGCTAAGGCGAGGCAACACTGTACTGGTTTAAAGTTAATCCACTATATCTTTCTTTTTCGAAGCGCTGCGCCAGTGCGTATCCGCAACAGCCGCAGCGTTGACGCTCAAATTTACTCGTCGTCTTCTTCCAACGCTTCTTGTCCGCCTTTTTCGGCAAAATGACCCAACAACCAAAGCAGAGCGCCGCCACCGGTAATCCCTGCTTTAATCCACATTGCAGTATCTTCCCCCCAGTTATAAATCCATGCTAAAACTTTCGGCACAGCATTCATATAATTCAAACCGAACGCTAAAAGACCCAGGATAAACAAAGTGCTGCCAAATCTTTTCATGAAGATTCCTTTCGATGAAAATCAGAAGATTTATAAAGAAATATAAAAAAGATTACTTTCCGCGCAATATAGATGTAAAACGATATCATTATAGTCGAAACAAATTAAAAAATATATTTTCACGCAAAATACATGGTTGAGAGCAAGCACCTCATTCCTTATCAAAGAACATATAGTGGATTAACTTTAAACCAGTACGGCGTTACCTCGCCTTAGCTCAAAGAGAACGATTCTCTAAGGTGCTGAAGCACCAAGTGAATCGGTTCCGTACTATCTGTACTGTCTGCGGCTTCGTCGCCTTGTCCTGATTTAAAGTTAATCCACTATAAATT
>NZ_AJMT01000161.1:0-2198 GCF_000260655.1 Neisseria sicca VK64 | reverse complement strand
CAAAACCTGCAACGCAATTCATTGCGCCGCAACAGTATCTACCTGCTGCCCAACTCCTTCACCATCGCCGCCCTGTTCTGCGCCTTCTTCGCCATCACCCAATCCATGCACAAGCACTTTGAAATAGCGGCGATCGCAGTATTCCTCTCCATGCTGCTCGACGGCATGGACGGGCGCGTGGCGCGGCTGACCAACAGCCAAAGCGCATTCGGCGAACAGCTCGACAGCCTTGCCGACATGGTCAGTTTCGGCGTTGCGCCTGCATTGATTATTTACAAATGGCAACTTTCGCAATTCGGCAAAATCGGTTATTCCGTCGCCTTCATCTACTGCGCCTGCGCCGCCCTGCGCCTCGCCCTCTTCAACACGCTTATCGGCAAAGTCGATAAACGCTGGTTTATCGGCGTCCCCAGTCCGACCGCCGCCGCGTTGATTGTCGGCCTGATTTGGGTCAACCACAGCGTCGAACGCTTCCCCGGCGTACATTGGTGGGCTTTGGGCATCACGCTTTTCGCCGGCATTTCCATGATTGTCCAAATCCCGTTTTGGAGCTTTAAAGAAATCAACATTCGCCGCCAAGTCCCGTTTATGGGCATGGTAATCGCCGTGTTGATCCTCCTCTTAATCACATGGAAGCCCGCCCTCGTCTTATTCCTCTTCTTCTTGGGGTACAGTCTCTCCGGCTACATTATGGCGGCACGGCGTTGGCTGAAAAAACGCCGCAGGAACAAAAAGGTCGTCTGAAAAATGTGGACTTGGGATATTATCCTCGCCCTGCTCGCCGTCGGAAGCGCGGCGGGCTTTATTGCAGGATTGTTCGGCGTAGGCGGCGGTACGCTGGTCGTCCCCGTCGTCTTGTGGACATTGCAACTGCAAGGCATCAGCAGCCACCCCTACGCCCAACATCTCGCCATCGGCACATCCTTCGCCGTAATGGTGTTCACCACTTTCTCCAGCATGTACGCGCAGCACAAAAAAAGCGCCATCGACTGGCAGACTGTCCGCCGTATGACCCCTTCCATGATATTCGGCGTACTGATCGGCGCGGTAACTGCCAAATATATGCCTACCCGCGCCCTGCAAATCTTCTTCATCTCATTCCTGACCCTTATCGCCCTCAAAACCCTGACCGACTCCAAACCCAAAGCCTCGCGCCACCTGCCCGCCCTGCCCGGCTTAAGCGCGGTCGGCACATTGTTCGGCGCAGCTTCAAGCTGGGTCGGCATCGGCGGCGGCTCGCTGTCCGTCCCCTTCCTGATGTATTGCAACTTTCCTGCCCACCGCGCCATCGGCACATCCTCCGGCCTCGCTTGGCCGATTGCGCTCGCCGGCACAATCGGCTATCTCGTTACCGGCTGGAATGTTCCCGACTTGCCCCACGGCTCCGGCGGCTTCCTGTATCTGCCCGCCGTCGCCATCCTCAGCATCGCGACCATGATTTTCGCCCCTATCGGCGTCAAAACCGCGCACAAACTCCCCGCCCGCCAGCTCAAAATTTCCTTCGGCATCATGCTGCTGCTGATTGCCGTCAAAATGGCTTGGAACCTTATGCGTTAACCATGCTGGCAAATACCGTATAACAAAATTACCCCCCCCCCCTTTGGCATCATGAAGCTTCTAAAAACCGTTTAATCTTTCCCAAAGGCAAGCCTCTGACCGTTTATTCGCCTGCAACGGCAAATATTCATCAGAATGCCACTCAACACAAAAGGTCGTCTGAAACCCGAATCTGGATTTGAACTGCACCCCAAAAGTTGGACACATCCCCTCCAACTCACAAGGTGCAGTTTTTTTATGAGCAAATATACATTACACTTCAAATACCAAGCCGTACTCCACTACCTGCATATACGCAGCCAACAGCGTACCGCAGACCACTACGGCATCTCCCGAACCCATCTGCGACGATGGATACGCGCCTATCAAGAAGGCGGCATCGGCGCACTCGAACATCCCCAATCCAAAACCATGACCCAACACCGCAAAAACCCCTTCATCGCAGATAAACCCGATCAAGAAAAAACACAGGCAGAGCTTATTGAAGAGTTGTGCTATATGCGCGCAGAGGTCGCCTACCTAAAGGAGTTAAAAGCCCTCAGCCAAAAGCGGACCGAAAAGGACAAAGCCAAACCGTCCAAACACTGAGGGCGCAACACCCGCTCAAATACCTGCTGCACATCGCAAACCTGCCCAAAAGC
>NZ_AJMT01000160.1:0-19754 GCF_000260655.1 Neisseria sicca VK64 | reverse complement strand
GATGACAATGAGGTTCGTATGGTAACTTGAATGTCATTAACGGTAAAGCAAATGGGATAAACGGTAGAAAGGTCGTCTGAATGGAGGTTTTTCAGACGGCCTTTTTGTATCTGTGGGATTCGTGGGCGGAGCCCACTCTACGTTGGGTTTCAGACGACCTTGGGTCAGAGGTCGAAGGCGGCGTTGATGAGGCGTTTGGTGTAGTCTTTCTGCGGTTGGTGGAAGATTTGGTCTGCGCTGCCGTATTCGACGAGTTCTCCGTGCTGCATGACGGCGACGTTGTCACTGACAGCGCGGACAACGGAGAGGTCGTGGCTGATGAAGATGTAGGTCAGTCCGTATTTGGTTTGGAGTCCGCGCAGCAGTTCGACGACTTTGATTTGGACGGAGCGGTCGAGGGCGGAGGTGGGTTCGTCGAGGAGGATGAACTTGGGCCGCAGGATGAGGGCGCGGGCGATGGCGATGCGTTGGCGTTGTCCGCCTGAGAATTCGTGCGGGTAGCGGTTGAGGGCGTCGGCGGGCAGGGAGACTTCGTCCAGGACTTTGAGGACGAGTTCGGTGCGTTGGGCTTTGGTCATTTCGGGGCGGTGAACGGTGAGGCCTTCGCCTATGATTTCGCCGACGGTGAGGCGGGGGGAGAGTGAGCCGTAGGGGTCTTGGAAGACGATTTGGCGTTCGGCTTTGAGTTGGCGCGCGCGCTCGGGGCTGAGGGCGGCGAGGTCGCTGCCGTCGAAGTGTATGCTGCCTTGGTAGGGGAGCATTTGCATGATGGCTTTGCCGAGCGTGGATTTGCCGGAACCGGATTCGCCGACGATGCCGAGGGTTTCGCCTTGGCGGATGGCGAGGCTGATGTTTTTGACGGCGTGGAAGGTTTTGAGGGGTTTGCCGAAGAAGTTGTGTTTGAGGGTGAAGTGGACGTTGATGCGGTCGGCGCGGATGAGCTCGGGCGGGTTGCCTTCTACGGGGTCTTTCATGCCTTTGGGGACGGAGTGGATGAGTTGGGCGGTGTAGGGGTGGGTGGGGTTGGCGAAAACTTGTTTGATTTTGCCGCGCTCGACGATTTCGCCGTCTTTCATGACGCAGACGGTTTCGGAGTAGTGTTCGGCGAGTCCGAGGTCGTGGGTGATGAAGATTATCGCCATGCCCATTTGTTTTTGGAGGTCGTGGAGGAGGTCGAGGATTTCTGCCTGGATGGTGACGTCGAGGGCGGTGGTGGGTTCGTCGGCGATGAGCAGGGAGGGCTCGTTGAGCAGCGCCATGGCGATCATGATGCGCTGGAGCTGGCCGCCTGAGAATTCGTGGGGGTATTGTTTCAGACGACGTTCTGCTTCGCGGATGCCGACGCGGTTGAGGAGGTCGAGGATGCGTTCGCGGGCGGCTTTGCGGGTGATGGTTTTGTTGTGGACGCGCAGGGCTTCCATGAGCTGGGTGCCGATTTTCATGAAGGGGTTCAGCGAGGTCATGGGCTCTTGGAAGATGAAGCTGATGCGTCCGCCGCGCAGGCTGCGGAGGGTTTTTTCGTCTGCGTCGAGGATGGATGTGCCGTCGAAGGTGATGCGTGAGTCTTGTCCGTAGCGGGTGGTGTTTTCGGGCAGGAGGCGCATGAGGGACATGGCGGTAACGGATTTGCCGGAACCGGATTCGCCGACGAGGGCGAGGGTTTCACCTTTGGCGACTTTGAAGCTGATGTTGCGCACGGCGTGGACGGTTTTTTCGTGGAGTTGGAAGCGGATGTCGAGGTTTTCGACGGTGAGTAATGGGGTGGTCATGGGTGTGTCCTCGTGGTGTGTGTCAGCGGTCTTTGGGGTCGAGTGCGTCGCGCAGGCCGTCGCCGATGAAGTTGAAGCAGAAGAGGGTGGCGACGAGGAAGAAGCAGGGGACGAGGAGCTGCCACGGGGCGGCTTCCATGGAGGCTGCGCCGTCTTGGAGCATGGAGCCCCAACTGGTCATGGGTTCTTGTACGCCCAATCCGAGGAAGCTGAGGAAGGATTCGAACATGATCATGCCGGGGACGAGCAGGGAGGCGTAAACCATGACGACGCCGAGTACGTTGGGGATGATGTGGCGGGTAACGATGCGGCGGCGGGATACGCCTGTGATGCGGGCGGCTTCGACGAATTCTTTGTGTCTGAGGCTGAGGGTTTGGCCGCGGACGATGCGGGCGACGTCAAGCCATGAGACGAGTCCGATGGCGACGAAGATGAGGAAGAGGTTGCGCCCGAAGAAGGTGGTGAGGAGGATGACGAAGAACATGAAGGGGAAGGCGTTGAGGATTTCGAGCAGGCGCATCATGACGGAGTCGAGTTTGCCGCCGAAAAAGCCTGCGAGCGCGCCGTAGAGTGTGCCGATGACGACGGCGACGAGCGCGCCTGCGATGCCGATGAGCAGGGAAATGCGTCCGCCGGCAGCGGCACGGGTGAGGAGGTCGCGTCCGAGCAGGTCGGTGCCGAAGTAGTGGCGGGTGGAGAAGGAAGGCGGGATTTGCATGTTGTCCCAGTCGGTGTAGTCGTAGGTGTAGGCGCTGATCCAGGGGGCGGCGACAACAAAGAGGGTGATGGCGGCAAGGATGAAGATGCTGCACAGGGCGGCTTTGTTGTTGCTGAAACGCCGCCATGCGTCCTGCCACAGGCTGCGTCCGTGTACTTGTGCCTGTTCGGCTGCGTCTGCTATGGCGCGGGAATTTTTCTTGTTAAATAGCATGGTGTTCTCCGTTGTTTTGTTCGGGGTCGTCTGAAAACGGCAAAACCGGTTTTCAGACGACCTTTTTTGCTTTTAATAGCGGATTTTGGGGTCGATCAGGGCGTAGAGGATGTCGAGTACGGCGTTGAAGACGATGGTCAGCACGCCGACGAGGATGGTCAGTCCCAAGATCATGCCGTAGTCGCGGTTGAGCGCGCCGTTGACGAAGAGTTGTCCGATGCCGGGCAGCCCGAAGACGCTTTCGATGACGATGGCGCCGGTGATGATGCCGACGAAGGCGGGAACGAGATAGGAGAGGATGGGCAGCATGGCGGGACGCAGGGCGTGGCGCAGGACGATGCTGTTCATGGACAGCCCTTTGGCGCGGGCGGTGCGGATGTAGGGGCTGTTCAACACTTCTATCATCGCGCCGCGCGTGATGCGGGCGAGGCCTGCGACATAGCCGATGGAGAGGGCGGCGACGGGCAGGATGAGGCTGGTCAACGAGCCGTCATTCCAGCCGCCGGCGGGCAGCCATTTGAGGGTGATGGCGAAGATGAAAATCATGATGGGGGCTTTGACGAAGCTGGGGACGACGATGCCGGTCATGGCGGCGGTCATGATGGTGTAGTCCGCCCATGTGTTGCGCCTGAGCGCGGCGATGGTGCCCATGAGTACGCCCAAAACGGTGGAGACGATGAAGGCGTACACGCCCAGTTCGACGGAGACGGGCAGAGCTTGGGCGAGCAGCTCGTTGACGTTGTAGTCTTTGTATTTGAACGAGGGGCCGAGGTCGCCGTGGGCGAGTTGTTTGAGATAGTTGAAGTATTGCAGGTACATCGGGTCGTTCAGGTGGTATTTGGCTTCGATGTTGGCCAGTACGGCGGGCGGTACGTTTTTGTCGCCGGTGAAGGGGCTGCCGGGTGCGAGCCGCATCATGAAGAATGAGACGGTAATCAGTACCAGCATGGTGGGGATGGCGGAAAGTATGCGGCGGATGATGAATTTCAGCATATCGTACCTGCTCGGGGCTTGGTGGGTCGGAATATGCCTGAATACGGGAAGGTCGTCTGAATGGGGTTCGGACGCTTGGGGTGGTTTTCTCTTCTTTGTAGTCAGGCCCTTGGTTTTTGGGGTGTGCGGGCTTTTGCTTTTATGGTCGTCTGAAACGGGATTTTGGGTTTCAGACGACCTTTTTGCTGATGCTTTTCGTGGGCAAAGCCCACGCTACGGCCGTTTTTCAGACGACCTTTTGGGTTGGCGCGGGTTCGTGGTGAGAACCCGCGCTACAGTCGTTTTCAGACGACCTTTGCGGTTAACGCGCCAGCGGTTCGGTGCGTTTGATCAGCCATGCTTTTGCCGCGCCTTCGGTCAGCGGCTCGAGGCGACGGCGGACTTCGGCGTGGTAGCGGTTGACCCAGTCGATTTCTCCGTCGGTCATGAGGGCGGTGTCCATCAGGCGGGTGTCGATGGGGCAGAGGGTCAGGGTTTCGAAGTAGAGGAAGCTGCCGAACTCGGTTTCCTGCGGGTTGGCGACGGCTTGGTTGGCGGCGAGGTTCTCAATGCGGATGCCCCATTTGCCGGGACGGTAGAGTCCGGGTTCGATGGAGGTCACCATGCCTTTTTTCATGGCGTGCTGCGGGCCGGGAACGGCAGCGCAGGCGATGACTTGCGGGCCTTCGTGGACGTTGAGGAAATAGCCTACGCCGTGGCCTGTGCCGTGGCCGTAGTCGCATTGCGCCTGCCACAGGGGTTTGCGGCAGATGGCGTCTATCATCGGCGAGAGGATGTTTTCGGGGAACACGGCTTCGGCAAGTGCGATATGGGCTTTGAGGACGAGGGTGTTGTCGCGTTTTTGTTCGGCACTCGGTGTGCCAACGGGGACGACGCGGGTGATGTCGGTCGTGCCGCCTTTGTATTGCGCGCCGGAGTCAATGAGCAGGAGGCCGTTGCCGCTGATGGTGCTGTGGCTTTCGGGCGTTGCGCTGTAATGCGGCAGGGCAGCGTTGGCGTTGAAGCCTGCGATGGTGTCGAAACTCAATGAAATGAAGCCCGGACGTGCGCTGCGGTAGCGGTGGAGCATGGTGTCCACGTCGATTTCGGTCAGGCTGCCGCCGTTGTCGATGATGTCTTCAAACTCGGCGAAGAAGCCGCACAACGCCGCGCCGTCTTGTTCCATCGCTTCGCGGATGTGGGCGATGTCGGCTTCGGATTTGACGGATTTGAAGAAGGTGGACGGGTTGATGCCTTCGATCAGGCGCACGCTTTCGGGCAGGCGCACGAGGGTGCTGACGGCGGTTTTGTTCGGTTCGATAAGCAGCGTGCCGCCGATTTGCGCGAGTTTGTCGGCAACTTGGGCGTAAGGTTCGACCGTGATGCCTGCGGTTTGCAGCGCGGCGGCGGCTTCGGCGTTCAGACGACCTTGGTCGGTAAACAGGACGGCATTGTCTTTGCCGATAAGCAGGAAGGACACGAAAACGGGATTGAAAGGCACGTCGCTGCCGCGCAGGTTGGTCAGCCAAGCGATGTCGTCAAGCGAGGAAACCAAGTGGTAATCCGCGCCTTTTTCCGCCATGACGGCGCGCACGCGGGCGAGTTTTTCGGCGGCGGTTTCAGAGACGTAGGCGGGGTCGTGGATGAACACGGTTTCGGCGGGGATGGCAGGGCGGCTTGTCCACACTTGGTCAAGCAGGTCGTCGGGGTGTTCGATGCGGATGTTTTTGGCGGTCAGGGATTGCGCCAAAGTGCGTTTGCCGGTGAGCGACACCATATCGGAAGGGATGCCGACGGCGGCGTTTTCGGGCAGGTTTGCCGCGAGCCATTCGTTATACGGCGGAACTTGCCCGCTTTTTTGCAATTCAATGCCGCTGCCCGCAAGCTGTTTGGTGGCTTGTTCCCAATAGCGGCTGTCCACCCACACGCCCGCTTCATCGGCGGTAACGACAAATGTGCCGACCGAGCCGGTAAAGCCTGACAACTCGCGGCGCGCCTGCCAGTGTGCGGGCAGGTATTCGGAAAGATGGGGGTCGGCGGAGGGGATGACGAGTGCGTCCAGACCTTGCGCCTTCATGGCTTCGCGCAATGCGGACAGGTAATTCGATACGGTATTCATGAACGGATTCTCCAATAGGGTTTCGCGGTTTCAGACGACCTTTTTATAGCGGATTAACTTGATGTACAGGAAGGTCGTCTGAAAAACGTGTCTATGTTATCAAATCACTTCTTGGGTGCAAACGACCAATTTTTGATGGTGTAATTTTTCAGCGGGTCGCGGTCGGAGTAGCCTTGGATGTCGGGTTTCACCAGATTGATGCTGACTTGGTGATACAGCGGGATAAAGGCGTCGTCGCGTTGCAGCATCGCCTCGGCGCTGACGTAGCGGCGGGCGCGCTCTTCGGCGGAAATGCCCGCTTCGAGCGTGCTGTTCATCAGCTTGTCGAATTCGGGATTCTTGTAATGGAAGGCGTTGTTCGGATTGTTGGATTTGAAAATATTGAGCATGCCCGCAGGGTCGTTGTAGTCGGAACACCAGCCCGCAAACGCCATGCTGAAGTTGCCTTGCAGGCGCTTGTCCAAAAAGGTTTTCCATTCTTCGTTCATCAGCGTGGGGCGCACAAACGGTACGGTCGCCTTCCAAATGGATTGCAGCGCGGTAATTTGTTTCTTGGCGGCCTCGCTGGTGGTATAGACGATTTGGAACTCAAGCGGTTTCTCTTCGCTGTAACCCGCTTCGCGCAAAAGTTTTTCCGCTTCGGCAATGCGCGCTTCGCGCTTGAGCGGCTTCCATGCGGGGGCAGATTCGCCGCCGCCCTGCATATTCGGCGGGGTGAGCTGGAACGCTTCCTTGTCGCCGCGTCCGGCAACTTTGGTAATGATGGCGCGGTCGGTCAGGAGGTTGAGCGCGCGGCGGACTTTGGGATTTTTAAATTCGGCGGATTCCAAGTTCGGCTCTAAAAACCAAGAACACAGCAAAGTCGCGCGCCGAACCTGTCCGGGAAATTCTTTCTCGGCAATCTTGATCTGGTCGGAAGGGATGCCGTAGGTAACGTCCACTTCGTCGGCGCGGTAGCGGTCGTATTCTTTGCCGCTGGCGAGGAACACCGCCTGCGGGATGGATACTTTTTTGCTGTCGTAATAAGCAGGGTTTTTATCCATGGTGATGTGGCTGTTGACACGCCATTCTTTGAGGATGTATGCGCCGCTGGAAACATAATTGCCCGGCTGCGTCCATTTTTCGCCGAATTTCTCGACCGTGGCGCGGTGGACGGGGTAGGTGAACTGCTGAATCAGCATATCGGGGAAATACGGCACGGGCGCGGTGAGCGTGAATTGCAGCGTTTTTTTGTCCAAAGCCTTGACGCCCAAAGTATCCGGCTTCGCCTTGCCTTGTAGGATTTCCGCCGCACCCTGTATTTTCGCGTCTTCCAAATAGCTGCTGTTAGGCGCGGCGGTTGCAGGATCGGCGAGGCGGCGGAAGCTGTAAACGAAATCTTCGGCGGTAATCGGGTCGCCGTTGCTCCAATTTGCATCGCGCAGGTGGAACGTCCAAACGCGCCCTTCGTCCGACGGCTCCCATTTCAACGCCAAGGCGGGAATGGTTTTGCCTTCGGCATCCGTACTGACCAAGCCGTCCATCATCTGACGGATAATCGCGCCCGCCGCCATATCCGAGCTTTTTTGCGGGTCGAGCGTACTCGGTTCGACCGCGTTGCTGATGACGATTTTATTGTATTCGCTGCGCTTGAATTCGGGCGCGGGCTTGACTTCGCGATGACACGCCGACAGCGCAAGCACTATGGCAAGCGATAAAGCTAATATGGAATAAGGTTTGTTCGGCAGCACGTTTTTTCTCCTCTTCTCGCTATCTCTCCCTCCATCCTGCGTTTTGCAAAAAATAAAAAAAACTACATATGACTACATGGTAGGGAAATATTCTGATTTTTGGCGGATAAAAAGATTTATTCTCTATGGGTATTTGAAAAAATCCGCCTGTTTTGGAAATCGGTTTGCAAGATAACACAAAAAAACGCCGTAAAAAACATTTTTTGAAATAAAAGTTACAAGTGATTACAAAAATATTGATTTTTTTGCACGCCTCAAATAGTATAAAACCCTGTTTAAACGCAGCCTCAGAAAAATCAAATAAAAGGAGAATAAAATGAAGAAGTTATTAATGATTGCGGTTGCCGTCCCGCTTGCCGCCCCCGCATTGGCATCCGATAACGAAGCCAAAATCGGCGGACGGATATTTACTTCTATCGAACACGAACGCAACGGCAAAGGGCAATCCGCTACCGATATATCCGACAACAACAGCCGCATCTGGATTATGGGCAGTGAAAAACTCGACAAAGACCTCAAGCTCATCTACGGCGTCAATTCATTCGTCGCCTTCGACTACAACGGCTGGAGTACGGACGACTCCTATATCGGTCTGCGCGGCGATTTCGGTACTGTCCGCGCCGGCTGGCTCAGTACCCCCATGCACTACCTGACCGGCGAACAAGACGCGTTCAACGGCAACAACCACACCCAAACCATGGGGCGCATGACCCGTTTCGGCGGCCGTGAAATCGCCCTGAACTACGAATCCAAAACCTTTGACAACGGCTTCAACTACCGCGTCCAAATCGCGCCCGGTGCCAACAAATACAAAGACAGGAAGCGCAACGGCGACTGGATGGCGGGCTTAGGCTTGCACTACAAACACCCGACCAACGGCTTCAACGCCCACTACGCCCTCGAATACGCCCGCAACGGCTCGCCTGACGATACCAAAGACAGACAGGTTCATTCCCTGAAAGTCGGCTACGACAAAGACGACCTCTACCTCGCCGCCGGCATGATGTACGCCCGCAATGTTGCCGACAAATTCCACTGGGAAGACGAAACCAAAACCAATACCAACACCCGCGATTTCCAAGTGACCGCCGGCTACACCATGGGCAACATCACCCCTAAACTCGGCGTCGCCTACGGCCGCTCCGATACCGGCAAGAACTACAAACAGCTCGCGTTCAACACCGAATACAAATTCTCCAAACGCACGACCCTCTCGTTCAACTCAGGCGTAGTCAAAGAAAGCAAAGACCCCAAAACCGGCTGGGCGGCAGGCGTGTCATTGGAACACAGCCTGCAATAACACGGGATTTGAAGCATAATTTGCGGCATAAAAGGTCGTCTGAAAACCTGAATATGGGTTTTCAGACGACCTTTGTGTTTATAGTGGATCAACTTTAAACCAGTACGGCGTTGCCTCGCCTTGTCGTACTATCTGTACTGTCTGCGGCTTCGTCGCCTTGTCCTGATTTTTGTTAATCCACTATATCAAACGCCTGCCAGGCGCATTCTTGCAAACGATGTTTCCTATGTTCAAATCTTCATGAAAAAACGTCGTCTGAAACCGATCTTCAGACGACGTTTGCCATTCACACCCCTAGCGGATTCATTCCGCTTTCTCCAGCAAGGCGAAGCCTTCCACTTTGTTTCTCGGGCGCGCGCCCTGCCAGATTTTCGTCCAGCCCGGCGGCGCGTCGGTATTTTTAGGCTGCTGCACCAGGCGGTAGCGGCAGGCAGCATCGTCGATATGGAGTGTCAAGTCGCTGTATTGCGCCCAAGCGATACGGGCGCGGTGGTCTTCGTTGGCGATGCTGATACATTCTAGGTCGTCTGAAAGCCGTTGTTTCAGTTCGGGAGAGAGGGCGGCTTCCATTTGGAGGACGACGGGCGCGTGGCTTTTGGCGGCGTCGAGCCACGGCAGGAACAGGGTCATCAGCAATGCCCACGCCAGCGTAACGCCTGCCGCCCAGTTAGTCACTGCCTGTCTGCCGCGGATGTTTTTGCGGGTAATCGCCCACAGCCACAGCGGGGTAAACAACAGGGCGACCGCCATCGGTATCGGGTCGATGTCAGGTGTGTAATACGGACTGAAATAGGCGGCGCGTTCGGCGAGTTTGGCAGGCCAGCCGTAGTTCATGGCGAAGAAGCCCGTCCACAAGAAGATGGCGAACAATCCGAACGCCATGACGCCGAACCAATTGATAAACGCCGCCGCGCCTCGCCGCAGTCCGTCCAGTTGTGCCGCGCCGAGCAGGGCGAGCGGGGGTAGCAGCCAAACGAGGTTGTCTTGCAGGCGTTGCGGGCTGACGGCAAGTATGCTGAGGACGATGAGGAACCACGAAATGCACAATACGCTCCAGTTTTTTTCGCGGATGCGGGGGCGGCTTAACGTCCATGCGGCGAGCGGCCACGCGGGCAGGGTAAACCAGAGCAGGTTTTTCAGGTAATAGAACAGGCTGAAGGTCGTCTGAAAACCACCCAATCCGCCGAATGCGCCGAGCGAGTGGTGTTGCAGCCAGATGGAAAACAGTTCGGGCTGGGTTCTGGAGAAAATGAGCGGATAAACCGTCAAGAGCGGCAGTCCAATGGCAAATGCGCCGACCAGCGTCAGGTAGTAGCGTTTGACGCGCCATTTCTCATCGAGCAACAGGGCGGGTGCTAAAAACATCAGCGCGGCGGTCATCAGATAGCCTGATGAAAGCGACAGCAACGCCCAGCCGAAGCCCAGCAGCAGGGAGGCGGTAATGACGCGGCGTTGCGCCAACGAAAAGCCGCACAATATCATGCCCGATGCGGCAAAGGCGACTGAAGCGGGGTTGAGGAAGTGCGCGACCGAGAGCAGCCCGATGCTGCCGATCAGGATGAGGACGACGCTGCGCCCGTGGTGCCTGCCCAAGAAGTTGAATCCGGCAAAACCGCAGGCGGTCAGCCCGATAATCGTAAAGAAGACGCCCGCAAACCGCGCGGCATCATAAGCGTCCGCCGCCCAAGGTGACAACAGGTGTTTGAACGCCGCCGCCACCCACAAATAGACGGGCGGAATCTGAAAATCCGGCTGCCCCAACACATGGGCGACCAACGGCGTCGCGCCTGCGTCTAAGGCTTCGACGGCGGTAAAGACGGTGGGTTCGGCGGGGTTCCACAAGTCGTGCGAAAACACGCCCGGCCACAGCCAGGCAAATGCCATCAGCAGCAAGAGCCAGGGTTTTTCATGGGTTTTGGCAGGTTGTCGCGGATCGGGCGGGGTGTAAGTGAGCATAGCTTTGAGGATGTTGAACGTATTTTCGTGTAGTTTAGCAAAGATTCGGCGGGAGGTCGTCTGAAAGGAGGGATTTGGGTTTTTACTTCATTCAAACCACGTTTTCAGACGACCTTATATCGACCCTACCGCTGACGCAAATCAAGCGCAGGCAAATCCTGCCTTTACCGATGCGCCCCGTTCGCGGATAATTGAGAACATTCCCATTTCCGTTTCCAACCTTCACAAAGGATACATCATGGCATTTCTGAAACTGACCGAACAAAACGTGCAGGGCAAAACCGTCCTCATCCGCGCCGATATGAACGTGCCGTTCAAAGACGGCAAAATCAGCGACGACACCCGTATCCGCGCCTCGCTTGCGTCCATCAAATACTGCTTGGACAACGGCGCGTCCGTTATCGTGATGACCCACTTGGGCCGACCGACCGAAGGCGAGTTTCATCCTGAAGACGACGTTGCGCCCGTTGCCGCGCACTTGGGCAGCCTGTTGGGTAAAGACGTGAAAGTATTGAACGACTGGCGTGAAAACAAACCCGTCCTGAACGCGGGCGATGTCGTCATGCTGCAAAACGTGCGCATCAACAAGGGCGAGAAGAAAAACGATTTGGAACTGGGCAAAGCCTATGCCGCCTTGTGCGACGTGTTTGTCAACGACGCGTTCGGCACCGCCCACCGTGCCCAAGCCTCGACCGAAGCCGTCGCCCAAGCCGCGCCCGTTGCCTGCGCCGGCGTATTGATGGCGGGCGAACTCGACGCTTTGGGCAAAGCCCTGAAACAGCCTGCGCGCCCGATGGTGGCGATTGTCGCCGGCAGCAAAGTGTCCACCAAACTGACCATCCTCGAATCGCTGGCGGACAAAGTCGATCAACTCATCGTCGGCGGCGGTATCGCCAACACCTTCCTGTTGGCGGAAGGCAAAGCCATCGGCAAATCTTTGGCGGAACACGATTTGGTGGAAGAGTCTAAAAAAATCATGGCGAAAATGGCGGCCAAAGGCGGCTCCGTACCGCTGCCGACCGATGTTGTCGTTGCCAAAGCCTTTGCCGCCGATGCTGAAGCGGTCGTGAAAGACATTGCCGACGTTGCCGAAGACGATATGATTTTGGACATCGGCCCGAAATCCGCCGCCGCGCTTGCCGAACTGCTCAAAGCCGCAGGCACCATCGTTTGGAACGGCCCGGTCGGCGTGTTTGAGTTTGACCAGTTCGCAGGCGGCACGAAAGCCCTTGCCGAAGCCATCGCCCAAAGCAAAGCGTTCTCGATTGCGGGCGGCGGCGACACACTGGCGGCAATTGCCAAATTCGGCGTTACCGACCAAATCGGCTACATCTCCACCGGCGGCGGCGCGTTCCTCGAATTCTTGGAAGGCAAAGAGTTGCCCGCCGTAGCCGCTTTGGAAAAACGCGGCGCGTAAGCGGTTTGACGTAAAAAAAGAGGTCGTCTGAAAACCTGATTCGGGGTTTTCAGACGACCTCTTTGTATGGTTGCCGCGTTTTGACGGCAAGGCGGGGTATGTTTATTTCAACAGGTTTTTCAAAGCCAAGCGCACGCCTTCTCCGACTTCCGTGCCTTTGGGGATGCCTTTGATGGCGGCTTTTGCCTCGCGTTCGTTGTAACCCAGCGCAATCAGGGTGTTGACGATGTCGTCCGTTTCGTCGGCGGCAGGCGCGGCGGCGAAAAGCCCGTCGGCAACGGCATGGGAAACCAGTTTGCCGCGCAGTTCCAAAACCATGCGTTCGGCGGTTTTTTTGCCGATGCCCGGGGCGGAGGACAGGCGTTTGATGTCTTCGTCGGCAACCGCGCGGGCAAGCTCGTCGGCGGACATGGCGGAGAGTATGCCCAGCGCGGTTTTCGCGCCGATGCCGCTGACTTTGACCAACTGGCGGAACGTCGCCCGCTCGTCGGCAGTCGCAAAGCCGAACAACAAATGCGCGTCTTCACGGACGACGAGCTGGGTGTAAAGCTGTACGGTTTCGCCCAAGGCGGGCAGGTTGTAGAAAGTCTGCATGGATACGTCGGCTTCGTAGCCGACGCCGTTGACGTCGATGACGATTTGCGGCGGGTTTTTCTCGATGAGCTTGCCGGTCAGTCTGCTGATCATGTGGATTCCGAGTGGCGTTGGCGGGGTCGTCTGAAAACGCGGTTTTGTATGATTGCGGCGTTTCAGATAACCTTGATGGTTTGGCGGGTTAAGTTTAAACCGATACGGCGTTTCCGTATGGTTTGGTCTGCGTGTATCTGAAAGATAATAAAAAAGCTGAGTTTTTCAACTCAGCTTTTTAAATTTGGTGGGTCGTGAGCGATTCGAACGCTCGACCAACGGATTAAAAGTCCGCTGCTCTACCGACTGAGCTAACGACCCGATAAGCCGTGCATTATATGGATGCGTCGGAAAGGTGTCAACTTATTTTTGCCGGTATTGCATAATTTTTTGTTTTCAATGGATTTTATCTTTCATTGTTCGGCATGTCCGATGAAAAGCGAAGCGTTTACAGCAGCCAGCCGCCGTCGAAACGGTTTAAAAATTCGCTAAATTGCTGTTGCGCCCTATGAATGACGATCGGGTCCTGCGTTTCCAATACGGCTTCAAAACGCGCTACTTCTGCGGCGATGATGTGCCGGTTGTCACCGAGGAATTCTTCATACAGGCGTTTGGCTTTTTCCAACAGATAGATATTGTGCTGCTGATCGCGCGGATGGATTTTCAAGGCAGCGAGTTTGATCAGGGAAGCCTTGATTTCTTCAGGCGTCAGGCTTTGGCTGTTTTGACGGAAAACCTGATTGATGTGCAGATTCAGGTTTTTGTTGCTGATGTCGACTTCCAAAAGCCCGTTGACGTCGTAGCTGAAGCGGACGTCTATCGATACCTGACCTTTCGGCTTGGGCGGGACGTTGACCGACAGTTCGCCCAGTTTCAGGTTTTCTTTGGCAAGCATGGACTCGCCCTGCAAAACATCGACCAAAATCACTTTCTGCCCGTCGTGGGAAGTGATGAAAGTTTCGACGCGCGAAACGGGAACGGGCATATTGCGCTCAATAATCGGGATAAACCGTCCGGTAACGTATTGGTTGCCAAGGTCCATGCCGGCTTCCGTACCGAGCGAGAAGGGCATTACGTCGGTAAGGACGACTTCTTCCACGCTTTCGTTGCGCGCAATCAGCGCCGCCTGCACCGCCGCGCCGCGTGCGATGGCTTCGTCGGGATTGACCGAAACAAGCGGGATACGGCGGAACAGTTGGGCAATGGAATGCCGAATCATCGGCATCCGTGTCGCGCCGCCGACCAAGATGATGCCGTCGATTTGCGAAGGGTGCAGCTTGGCATCGCGCAATGCGCGCTCCAGCGGTTGGCGCAGGCGGCCCATTAATGGCGTGGCGGCTTCTTGGAATTCTTCGCGGCTGATGACGGCGGAGTGAACCGTGTCGCCGTAATGGAAACGGATTTCCGTCTGCATTTCTTCGCCCAGTTTGCGTTTGGCGGTTTCCAATACCTGCCACAATTCGCTGTTTTGCGCCAGTTTGTCGCTTTCAGACGACGTCAGCGTCGTGCATTTTTTCAGGAAACACTGGCGCAGCACGTTGACGAAATCTTCGCCGCCCAAATGGTTGTCGCCCGCGCTGGCGGATACTTGGACGACGCCGTCGAAATAATCGAGTACGGATACGTCAAACGTCCCGCCGCCCAAGTCGTAAATCAAAAAGCGCGTGTCGTCGGGTTTTTCCTGCAAACCGTAAGCAAGGCCGGCGGCAGTCGGTTCGTTGAGCAAACGCAAGACGTTCAAACCTGCCATCTGCGCCGCGTTTTTCGTTGCCTGACGTTGGATGGCGTTGAAATAGGCGGGAACGGTCAAAACGACATCGCATACCGGTTCCCCCAAAAAGGCTTCCGCATCTTCTTTCAGGCTTTTTAAAATCAGCGCGGACAATTCTTCGGCGCGGAACGTGCGCTTGCCCAAATGGAAAGTTTTATCCGTTCCCATAAATCGCTTGAACGCCGAGGCGGTCAGCGTCGGGGCGGTGGAGAGGCGTTCGCGTGCGGCGATGCCGGTCAGGATGCTGCCGTCTTCGGCGACGCTGATGACCGACGGTGTCAGAAAATGGCCGTGTTGGTTGGGAATCAGGCGGGTTTCGCCGTTGTGGAACTGGGCAATCAGGCTGTTGGTCGTGCCTAAGTCGATACCGATTTGCAGGGTCATGAATGTCTCGTTTCGGAGGGGTTTGAATGTGTTTCAGACGACCTTTCACATCATCCGCACCGGGTCGTCTGAAAGAGGGAAGATTGCAAAATCATAACATTTCTTCCATTTATATGGAAAATCCGGCGGCGTTTCAGACAGGCGGATGGCGGGCTGCGTTGCCGTTTGGAGAGGAAAAGGGGGCGGAATGGTTTTTATAGTGGATTAACTTTAAACCATTACGGCGTTGCCTCGCCTTAGCTCAAAGAGAACGATTCTCTAAGGTGCTGAAGCACCAAGTGAATCGGTTCCGTACTATCTGTACTGTCTGCGGCTTCGTCGCCTTGTCCTGATTTAAAGTTAATCCACTATATCGTAAGGCGGTTGTGTATTTGCCCGACGTTTCTAATCTGACATTGTCCTCATTAATACAAATAAAAATAATAATTATTCTCTAATTAGGGAAAATATGTTAGGCTGATTTCTTTATTGTGTTAACGACTTAAGACGATGCCTGATATCAGCTCAACCAACCTCATCACCGCCTTCAGCATCGCCCTTGCCGCCGGATTGTTTACCGTATTGGGCAGCGGGCTGGTGATGTTTTCCAAAACGCCCAACCCGCGTGTCTTGTCATTCGGTTTGGCGTTCGCGGGCGGGGCGATGGTGTATGTGTCGCTGACGGAGATTTTCAACAAATCCAGCGAAGCCTTCGGGCAGGTTTACGACAAAGACAAAGCCTTCGCCGCCGCGACGCTGGCTTTTCTGGCGGGCATGGGATCGATTGCGCTGATTGACCGCCTTGTGCCGAACCCGCATGAAACGCTCGACCCGCACGACCCCGCCTTTCAGGAAAACAAACGCCGCTACATCGCCCGAGTCGGCATGATGGCGGCGTTTGCGATTACCGCGCACAACTTCCCCGAAGGTTTGGCAACGTTTTTCGCCACGCTGGAAAATCCCGCCGTCGGGATGCCGCTGGCGCTTGCGATTGCGATACACAATATTCCCGAAGGCATTTCCATTGCCGCGCCCGTTTATTTCGCCACCCGCAACCGCAAAAAAACCGTCCTCGCCTGTCTCGCTTCAGGACTGGCCGAACCCTTGGGCGCGGTTTTGGGCTACACCATGCTCAAGCCGTTTTTATCGCCTTTCGTGTTCGGCGCAGTGTTCGGCGTGATTGCGGGCGTGATGGTGTTCCTCGCGTTGGACGAATTGCTGCCCGCCGCCAAGCGTTATTCCGACGGACACGAAACCGTTTACGGGTTGACGTCCGGCATGGCGGTGATTGCCCTGAGTTTGGTGTTGTTTCATTTTTAAATCTGAACTAGACAGGCGCGGCAGAGTCAAAAGCAGTGTCAAGGTCGTCTGAAACTTTAAGCGGGGCGGATTGGCTAAGAAATGCGGATAAATCGAAAAGATAAATAAAGGTAGTAAGTATAATATGCTAAAAATGTATAGGAAATCGCATATTTAAACTGCAAATTAGGCTTTTCGTAACATAAATTTACGAAATTTTATAGGTTTATTATTCAATAGAAATAGAATCTATGTGAAATTAATATCATTATTCTGCTATACTTAAAAACACTTTCTTAGTATTGACTATCCGTTTGGAGAAAAAATGTCCGAAAATTCACATCTGCAATCCCTTCCTACTACCAACAAACGCATCATCGCCGCGGCTTTGGCGTTCTTTTTAGGTTGCTTCGGAGCGCATAAATTCTATTTGGGCTTAAACAAAGCCGGTATCATCTATTTGGCGATTGGTGTGGTGGGTATGTTTTTTGTCTATCCTGCTTTGATAGTTGTTGTCGGTTTATCTCTCTTCGACATCTTTAAATACCTGACATCTACGCCGGAAGAATTTGAACAAGTTTATGTTGTCGGTAAGAAAGAGTGGTTTTAAGCATTGGCTGATGCCTTTGAATTTTGAGCGGAACGATAGCGCGAAGTTTCAAATATTCATTTCATCTTAAAAACCAAAAAAGGTCGTCTGAAAATTTTCAGACGACCTTTTGTTATTGCGGAGACGAATATAAACAATTGTGGAATCAACTCTGGAAACGGCATCTGCCGCCGTAGCGCAGCGCGGTGGCGAAGTTGGGGATGCTCTGCACCGGCGGCGAGAAAATCAGACATGCCGGTATCGGCGAGGATGGCGGTCGAGTCGGTAAACAGGATGCGTTTCAGGCGGGCAGTAAAAATAAAATCTGTGTGAAATTAATATCATTATTCTGCTATACTTAAAAACACTTTCTTAATATTGACTATCCGTTTGGAGAAAAAAATGTCCGAAAATACACCTCTGCAATCCTCTCGTATTACCGATGACAAACGACTTGTTGCCTCTGTTTTGGCGTTCTTTTTAGGTTGCTTCGGGGTGCATAAATTTTATTTGGGCGTAAACAAAGTCGGTATCATCTACCTGTTGATTTGTATTTTGGGTTCGTTTATTATCGTTGGTCCGATGATTGTTTTTGTTTTCTGTATCATCGACATCGTTAAATACCTGAAATGTACGCCGGAAGAATTTGAACAAGTTTATGTTGTCGGCAAGAAAGAGTGGTTTTAAGCATTGGCTGACGCCTTTGAATATTGAGCGGAACGATAGCGCGAAGTTTCAAATATTCAGTACATCTTAAAAACCAAAAAAGGTCGTCTGAAAATTTTCAGGCGACCTTTTGCTATTGCGGGGAATGAAACGGCTAACCTGGAAACGGCATCAGCCACCCATAAACCAGAATTTCAATGCCCACAATACGGCAACTATCCACACCATAGGTGGTACGTCTTTCATGCGGTTGCACAAAAGTTTAATCACTGCATAGCTGATGAAGCCGAAGGCGATGCCGTCTGCAATCGAATAGGTGAACGGCATGAATACGATGGTCAGGAAAGCGGGAGCGGCTTCGGTCATGTCGTCCCAGTCGATTTCACGCGCGCTGCGCAGCATTTGCGCACCGACGTAGAGCAGCGCGGGCGCGGTGGCGAAGCCGGGGATGCTCTGCACCAGCGGCGAGAAAATCAGACACGCCAACATCAATACGCCGACGGTTACGGCGGTCAGACCGGTGCGGCCGCCTGCGGACACGCCTGCCGCGCTTTCGACATACGGCGTAGTTGAAGACGTACCCAGCGCGGCACCGGCGACAATCGCGGTCGAGTCGGCGAACAGGGCGCGTTTCAGACGAGGCAGTTTGCCGTCTTCCAGCAGGCCCGCACGGTGGGAAACGCCGACCAGCGTGCCGGTGGAGTCAAACAAATCAACCAGGAAAAAGACGAAAATCACGCTGATCATGCTAATTTTAAAGAGACCGTTGAAATCCATCTGCATGAAAGTCGGCGCGATGCTCGGAATTTCGCCGACCACGCCTTTAAAATCGCTCAAGCCCAGTAGGGTGGAAATGGCTGTGATTGCCAGAATGGTCAGGATAATCGCCCCTTTGACGCGGAAATGCCCCAAAGCCACCACCATGGCGAAGCCTGCCAGCACCAAAAGCGCAGCAGGTTGGTGGATGTCGCCCAGTTTCACCAAAGTCGCCTCGCTGGCGATGATGATGCCGGAACCTTTGAGCGCAATCAGCGACAGAAACAGCCCGATACCGGCGGCAATCGACATTTTCAAACCCATAGGCAGCGCGTTCACCAGCATTTCGCGCACTTTGAAAAAGCTGAATAAGATGAAAATGATGCCCGAAACGAATACCGCGCCCAAAGCCACCTGCCAGGGCACGCCCATGCCTTTGACGACGGCGAAAGTAAAGTAGGCGTTCAAGCCCATGCCCGGCGCGAGCGCAATCGGATAGTTGCCGACGAAGCCCATCACGAAGCAGCCGATGGCGGAAGCGATACAGGTGGCGACGAATACCGCGCCCATGTCCATGCCCGTTTCGCCGAGAATCAGCGGATTGACGATGATGATGTAGCACATGGCGAGGAAGGTGGTCAGACCTGCCATCAGCTCAGTGCGCACATTCGTGCCGTTTGCGCTTAAATTGAATATACGCTCCAGCACATTTTGATTTGAAGTAGTCATGATTTATGCTTTTCAAAAAAAAGGAAAATTTGCGGGCGGTATTATACTGAAAACGCCCTGTCGTCGGGTGAAAAATTGTCAACATTCCACTTGGGGCAATGCGTTGCCATTCCCGCTGTGTCTGTGCGTATAGTGGATTAACTTTAAATGAGAACAGGACAGGGCGTGAGGTCGTCTGAAAATCCGAGCGGCGTTTGAACTGCACCCCAAAAGTTGGACATCCCCTCCAACTCACAAGGTGCAGTTTTTTTATGAGCAAATATACATTACACTTCAAATACCAAGCCGTACTCCACTACCTGCACATACGCAGCCAACAGCGTACCGCAGACCACTACGGCATCTCCCGAACCCATCTGCGACGATGGATACGCGCCTATCAAGAAGGCGGCATCGGCGCACTCGAACATCCCCAATCCAAAACCATGACCCAACACCGCAAAAACCCCTTCATCGCAGATAAACCCGATCAAGAAAAAACACAGGCAGAGCTTATTGAAGAGTTGTGCTATATGCGCGCAGAGGTCGCCTACCTAAAGGAGTTAAAAGCCCTCAGCCAAAAGCGGACCGAAAAGGACAAAGCCAAACCGTCCAAACACTGAGGGCGCAACACCCGCTCAAATACCTGCTGCACATCGCAAACCTGCCCAAAAGCAGCTTTTACTACCACCACCAAGACCGACCCGACCCCGACGCAGCCGACAAAGCCCTCCTCGTCGAAACCTACCGGCGGCATAAAGGACGCTACGGACAAAGGCGC
>NZ_AJMT01000159.1:0-2783 GCF_000260655.1 Neisseria sicca VK64 | reverse complement strand
TCTTCGGGGGAAAGGTTGGTGAGTCCTGCGAAGTGTTCGGCGACGTCTTGCTGATTTTCTGACAGGGTGTTGATACAGAGGTTTCGGTTTGCCTGCAATATGGGAATGATGCCTGCCTGCCGGTTGATACATAACATAACGGTAGGCGGCTCGTCGGTAATCGGCGCTACGGCTGTCATGGTAATGCCGTAACGTCCGGACTGTCCGTCTGTGGTAATAACATGGACGCCTGCGGCACAGGATGCCATAGCATCGCGGAATGGACTCTTGAGTGTGTGTGCGGAATCTGTCATTCAGTTTCTTTTATTTTAGTGCCTGCTCAATTTGCGCGAGCTGGCGCAAAAGCTCTTTCAATTCGAGCATTTTTTCTTTAGATAAGATTTTTTCGATGGCGTCATAGCGTTCATCCACTTGTGCGCCTATGGTTTCGTACAGTTTTTCGCCTTCTTGGGTCAGCTTCAGGTAAACGCGGCGCTGGTCGTTAGAGGGTTTCAGGCGTACCGCCAAGCCTGCTTTTTCCAGTCGGGTCAGGATGCCGGTCAGGCTGGGACGTAAGATGCAGGCTTGGTTGGCGAGATCTTGGAAGTCTAATGTGCCGTTTTCTGCCAGAAGGCGGATGATACGCCATTGCTGGTCGGTAATATTGGCTTGGTTCAAAATAGGGCGGAATTGTGTCATCAACGCTTCTCGGGCTTGAATCAGTCCAATATTGATAGATGCATGTTTAGATTGGTTGGGCATTATAAGTCTCCATTGTTATCAAAAATCAAACCGTTGAAGCGCGAGGCGGGTATGCAAAAAGCGTTTTTTCATTATAAGCCGCTATTGAAGCGGCAAGGATATATGGGAACAAAAGTATCATTGTTTGGGTATGTTGGGAATACGCTAAACAATTTGTTTTGATAATAATGTTCCCAAGTTTTCTTATAATCCTATCTTAGTCTATTTTCTGCGCAATCTCAACAAAATCATCAAGTACGGATTTTTTGGGTAATTCATTTCTTTAAAAAACGAATATATTTTGAAACGATGGATATGCCGTATGGTATTTGAGTTCTTTATATTTTAAGGATTTTAAGCGAGAGGGCGTACCGCCAGCTGAAATCGGCAACGCCGACGGAGAGGCTGACGATAAAGAGTACCGCCAGCGCCAGCAGGTTCGACAGGTTGAAATAAGAAGATTTCGGAGACATAGGTTCGGTGGGGACGGGTTTCAGACGGCCTCAAACGGTCATCGGGGCCGTCTGAAAAACAAAAACGAAAACCGACGGCGCGTCCGGTCAGTATTCTGACAGCGGTTTTTCCGGGTCGTAGCCGCCGTCGCTTTCCTTGACGACGGCCTGCCCGCAGATAATGTGTTCGCCGTCGAACGTGAGGGTGGGGTTGCCGTACAGCTCCCAGCCGTTTTGCAGTGCTTCGGTAACGCGGCGGCAGAACGAGGCGTCATCCGGTCCGGTGAGGTAGCGGTAGAGTTTCATGAGCGGTTTCTCCAGTGTGAAAAACATTTTCAGACGGCCTCAAAAGCAGGACGGGGCCGTCTGAAACAGTATAGTGAAATATCTAAAAAATAGTAACGGCCATATTCGGTAATTTACTCTTTCCGAGCGGCGGAAAAGGGACAAGACTGCCGTTGCGGCGCACAGGCCGTCTGAAATCCCACTGCCTGCCTTGCCAGATTCCGCGCTATCGGTTTATTTGGCGGCGTTAAACGCTTCCGTTACCTGTTTGGACGCATTCAGCAATTCCTGGGCGCCGCTTGCGGCAAGGTAGGTTTCCGGCGGCAGGTAGACCACCTGTCCCTTTTTCCAAGCCGTCGTTTCGGCCACCAGCGGGTTGTCCAAAACGTCTTTGGCCGCCTTGCCTTCCTCGCCGATGGCGGCAGAACGGTCCAGCACAAACAACCAGTCGGGATTGGTTTTTTTAATGTATTCGAACGTAACGGGCTGACCGTGGTTGCCTTTTTCCTTGATGGAGGAGTCGGCGACAGGCACGCCGATGTCTTGGTGAAGCCAGCCGCCCAGGTGCGAGCCGGTGCCGAAGGCGGACATCTTGCCGCCGTTGACCAGAATCACCAGCCCCTTGCCCAGGGCGGCGGCCTTGGCCGCTTCAAACGAAGCGTTGATTTCCGCTTTCAATTTGTCCGCCTCCGCCTGTTTGCCGAAAATCTGAGCCAGCGCGTCGATGCGCTCTTTCGCACTGTCTTTCAGGTGCATAGGGGTTTGGTCAGTAGAAGAGGTTCATCAGCCAGATTCTGCTGCGCAATCCCCAATAGCTGCTCAATCCTGAGGTGTGATGTATCATTTTTCCGTTTTTAATCAAAATGATGGTCGGGGTGACGGCAATTTTCCAGTTGGCTGCCAATTGGTCGTCTGAATCGTTAACTGTCGGGAATTGCAGTTGATGTTCCTTCATATAGGATTGAATCTCTGTATCGGAGCCGGAATGTACGGCGACACCGAGCGTAGGAATACCGTTTTGATGTAGGCGATCGATTGTCGGGGATGTGTATGAGCAGATATGGCACCATGTTCCCCAAAAATAGACAACGGCAACACGTTCCTTGCTGAGTGTTTCGAGCGAAGTGCTGCTTCCATTGATAACACGGAGGGAATCTGATGAGGCTTGCATCGGTTGATTGGGTTTGCGCCACCAGTCAACGGCTACGGAAATCAGAATAAAGAGGAGGAGGGCTTGGATAAGGGATTTTAGATAAGGTAAGAGTCGTTTCATGTGGTGTCTGCATAAAACAGGCTGAATAGAAAGGAATCCGCATGTGCGGCTAC
>NZ_AJMT01000158.1:0-4247 GCF_000260655.1 Neisseria sicca VK64 | reverse complement strand
TGGTCTTTTCTAATAAATAAATTATCAGCAGTCTGTAGGTTAATCTGTGATATCTGAAGAGAGTTTAAGCAGATTTGGCGCGTTATTCATAAAAATATTTTTAAGTTTGCTATATCAATACCCAATAATTGGATTCCCTCTCCAAGGTCGTCTGAAAATAAGAAACCTTTTTTACCACCGTCGGACTAACAGATTATCAACGCAATATTTAAGGAGCTTTATGACTGCTTTCATCCGCTTCGTTTCAGTGTTGCTGACCGCATCCGCATTGACTGTCAACGTAAGCGCCGCTGCCAAACCCGTTGCTGGAAAACGCGTCGCGGTGCAGTCTTCCAAAGGCAAGGTCATGCTGCCCGCCGGGTATGCCAAAATGATCAACGACTTTCCCGAGCCTGATCCGAAACTGCTGGAGCCGATCCCTATTTCAAATGTGAAATCGCCATACGGACGGGCGGATTTGGTTAATTTTTTCGAAATCGTTTTACAGTCTCATTCGGAATTGATGGCGGCACAAGATGAATTTAACCGGGCCGGAGAAAATTCGACACATTCTCCAGAATTTTTTGAAGCTGCAAAAAAGCTGGATGATGAGTGGAAAAAAGTTACCGGAAGATTTTTGGATGCTGATTTCCGCGATCCTGAAATTAAAGCAGTGGTCAACTGGAGGGTCGAAATCAATATATTGGCAAGTAAGGTTTTGGAATATTTGATAAAACATCAAAAAACCTTGATGGGTGAAGGAGAAAAAGATCCTGAAATAAACCGATTGGGTGTAATGGCTTTTCGAGAAAAACAAAATAAAGCTCAGGAAGAAATTAAGAGAAGCAATGCAGAAATGTTGAAAGCCGTCCGTGCATTAAAGAAAAAATATTCCCTATAATCCCCCAAAGGTCGTCTGAAAACGCTACCGAAGCCGTTTCAGACGACCTTTTTGCAAACTGATTGATAACATATTAAAACCATATCCCAAGCCTGCCGAAATATGCCATAATAGCCACGCAGCGCGCTTTTGCGCCGCATTCGAAAAGAAAAACCTAACCTACAAGAGAATATCCCATGACTAGCAAAGCCACCATTATCTACACCCATACCGATGAAGCCCCCGCGCTGGCGACCCAATCCCTGCTGCCGATTGTGCAGGCGTTTACCCGCCATGCCGGTATCGAAGTCAAAACCAGCGATATTTCCCTGTCCGGCCGCATTCTGGCGGCGTTCCCCGAATATCTGACCGAAGCGCAGCGCGTACCCGATGCGCTTGCCGAGTTGGGCGAACTGGTGAAACAGCCCGACGCCAACGTGATCAAACTGCCCAACATCAGCGCGTCCGTACCGCAACTGACCGCCGCGATTAAAGAATTGCAGGCAAAAGGCTTTGCCGTCCCCGACTATCCCGCCGACCCGCAAACCGATGAAGAAAAAGCCGTGCGCGAACGTTACGACCGCATCAAAGGCAGCGCGGTCAATCCCGTTTTACGCGAAGGCAACTCCGACCGCCGCGCGCCTAAAGCAGTGAAAAACTTTGCGAAAAAAAATCCGCACAGCATGGGCGAATGGACCAAAGATTCCAAAACCCACGTTGCCACCATGCAAAGCGGCGACTTTTTCCATAACGAACAATCTGTTACCGTACCCGATGCAACTTCCGTATCCATCGTGTTTACCGACAAACAAGGCAACAAAAAAGAGCTGCGCGAGCCCGTCGCCCTGAAAGCCGGCGAAATCATCGACGCGACCGTGATGAGCAAAAAAGCCCTGCTCGCCTTCCTTGCTGAACAAGTGCAAGACGCGAAGGCAAAAGGCGTTTTGTTCTCGCTGCACATGAAAGCCACCATGATGAAAGTGTCCGACCCGATTATCTTCGGACACGCCGTCAAAGTATTCTTCGCACCCGTCTTTGAAAAATTCGGCGACAAACTGGCTGCCGCCGGCGTCAACGTCAACAACGGCTTCGGCAACCTGCTGGCCAATCTGGACAAACTGGATGCCGACACACGCGCCGCCGTCGAAGCCGAAATCGCCGCCGTTTACGCCGCCAACCCCGATTTGGCGATGGTCGATTCCGACAAAGGCATCACCAACCTGCACGTCCCCAGCGACGTCATCGTCGATGCTTCCATGCCCGCGATGATCCGCAATTCCGGCCGTATGTGGGACAAAAACGGCAAAGCGCAAGACACCAAAGCCGTGATTCCCGACAGCAGCTACGCAGGCGTTTATCAGGCAACCATCGACTTCTGCCGCGAACACGGCGCGTTCGATCCGACAACCATGGGTACCGTGCCCAACGTCGGTCTGATGGCGCAGGCAGCTGAAGAATACGGTTCGCACAACAAAACTTTTGAAATCGAAGCCGACGGTCAGGTTCAAGTCATTGATGCAGCGGGCAAAGTCCTAATGCAGCACGAAGTTGAGGCAGGCGACATCTGGCGCATGTGCCAAACCAAAGACGCGCCCGTCAAAGACTGGGTGCAACTCGCCGTCAACCGCGCCCGCCTGAGTAACACGCCCGCCGTGTTCTGGCTCGATGAAAACCGTCCGCACGATAAAAGCTTGCTCGCCAAAGTCAAATCCTATCTTGCCGAACTGGATACCGACGGCCTCGACATCCGCGTCCTCGCTCCCGAAGAAGCCGCCAAGTTCAGCTTGGGTCGTCTGAAAAACGGCGAAGACACCATTTCTGTAACCGGCAACGTCTTGCGCGATTATCTGACCGACCTGTTCCCGATTTTGGAACTCGGCACCAGCGCGAAAATGCTGTCTATCGTTCCTTTGATGAACGGCGGCGGTATGTTTGAAACCGGCGCGGGCGGCTCCGCACCGAAACACGTCCAACAGTTCCTCGAAGAAAACCACCTGCGTTGGGACTCGCTGGGCGAATTCCTCGCGCTCGCCGTATCGTTTGAACATCTGGCGCAAAAAACCGGCAACACCAAAGCCCAAGTCCTCGCCGATACGCTCGATGCCGCCACCGAAAAACTGCTGTTGAACGACAAATCGCCCAAACGCAAAGCAGGCGAACTCGACAACCGCGGCAGCCATTTCTACCTCACCCTCTACTGGGCGCAAGAACTGGCAGCTCAGGATAAAGACGCAGAACTGAAAGCGGCATTTGCGCCGTTGGCAGAAACCCTGACCGCCGACGAAGCGAAAATCGTTGCCGAACTTTCCGCCGCGCAAGGCAAAGCAGCCGATATCGGCGGCTACTACGCCCCTGACGCTGCAAAAGCCGCCCAAGCCATGCGCCCGAGCGAAACATTCAATCAGGCATTGGCAAAGCTGTAAAAGCATTACGGTAAAGTTGTAAACATGAAAGGTCGTCTGAAAACCTGTATTTAAAGGTTTTCAGACGACCTTTTTGATTAACTTTAAACCAGTACGGCGTTGCCTCGCCTTAGCTCAAAGAGAACGATTCTCTAAGGTGCTGAAGCACCAAGTGAATCGGTTCCGTACTATCTGTACTGTCTATGGCTTCGTTGCCTTGTCCTGATTTTTGTTAATCCACTATAACGCTGAGGTCGTCTGAAAAGCTTATTCGCGGTTGCGCGCGTGCCAGAAATAACGCCACACGAAGCAGGGGAAGGCGAATATCAGGTAGAGGCAGACTACGGTGGCATAAAACTCCCAGTCTTGATGCTGTACCGCGCCGGCACGGGATTCGAGGATGTAGGCGAGGACGGCGGTCAGGATGAAGCCTGCCGCCAATTCGACGAGGTGATGCCCGAAATGTTTGCGCTTGAGCGGAAACACGCCGAAAAATTTGGTGGTAACGAAAGGGGCATTGGCGAAGATGAGTGCCAATACCAAAAGGATGTACATGGATGCGGTCATGATGGTGTGTCTTTCTGTTTTCAGACGACCTCTTTGATTCAAAGGGTCGTCTGAAAAAACAATCTTGGGCTGCGTATCTTAACAAAAACGGCAGCCTCTGACACGGCTGCCGTTTCGGTTTATCGTCTTACAAAGTGTTTTCCAAAGCCTTTGCGCACCAGTCAATCATCGTTTGCGGCATAACGCCCCACAAAACCAACAAGAACGCATTGACGCTTAGGAAGAATTTGGCGGCATAGTTGCTGCCGATGGGTTGGTCATGAGTGGGTTCGTCGAAATACATGACTTTAACCACGCGCAGGTAGTAGAACGCGCCGATTAAGGACATAACGACCGCGAAGGCCGACAACCAAACGTAATGGAATTTCAGCAACACCATGATGACGCCGAATTTGGCGTAGAAGCCCATCAGCGGCGGA
>NZ_AJMT01000157.1:0-3585 GCF_000260655.1 Neisseria sicca VK64 | reverse complement strand
AATGCGATATTGGTATGAAAAGTCTGATCAGACTAATTGTACAAACCGTTTTCATCCAAGGGCAGATTCATCTGCTTGGCAATATTTTGTGCGGCAGCCGCGAAATCTTTTTTGTCTGACGGCTTGCTATAAATAAAAGTCAAAATTCGAACGTATGGTGCGGGATATGGACGGCGATATTCCAGCGTAAAAAATTCTCCATAGAGATCGCCTCTCCATCTGATTGCCGATAAGTGGTCATTTTCAGAAAGAGGATATTCCATAACGATTTCGCTGCCTTCCCAATGCGTCAGGACTCGTTTGACAGGGTCGTATCGCCAAAACTTATCCTGTAATTTTTCCAATGCTCTTTTTTTGGATGATAGAGACACATACGGGAAGGACAAAATCATTATCAAAAGATATGACAGCATGAAGACACCGGAGCCTATGTTCAGAATCTTCATATCTTCCATGTTCCGCGTACCCAACCATACGGGCAGCGCAATCATGTAAACGATGGCAGCTTTAGTGGGAAGTCGATATGTTTTTTCAGATGTCAAATTGCCGTAACCCGCCAGCCACTGCATTTCGCCGTCCATTTGTGCAAGATTTACCAAATCTGAAGAAGACATCTTAATCCCTCACATAAACCACTTCGACGTCGTAGTCGTCTTCGTTCCAATCATCGTCGTCATCCGTGCCGAGTTTGTCCTGCCATTCTTCTTCGTTGCTCAAAGACGAATCCAAGCCTGCTTCGAGGCGCAGGACGGAGAGCAGGTGGTAAATATCGTCGGGAATCGGGGCTTCAAAAGAGACGGTTTCGCCGGTTTTCGGATGGACGAAACTTAAGCGGTAGGCGTGCAAAGCCTGACGCGCGCCCAGACTTTTGACGGCTTCTTTTACCGGTTCGCTGCACGGATGGCGCAGATTGCCGTAAACGGGGTCGGCAGCAAGCGGGTGGTTGGCTTCGCGCATATGGACGCGGATTTGGTGCGTCCTGCCTGTTTCGAGCGAACATTCGATGTAGCTGTGGGCAAGATAGCGTTCCAACACTTTGACGTGGGTCACGGCAGGTTTGCCGCCGAATTTGACGACTGCCATTTTCAGGCGGTTGTGCGGATCGCGTCCGATTTGGGTTTCGATTTTGCCGTCAAAGGGAACGATGCCGTTGGCGACGGCGCGGTAGATGCGTTTGACCGTGCGTTCTTGAAGTTGCTGCACGAGGGAATTTTGTGCGGGCAGGGTTTTAGCGACCACCATCAGGCCGCTGGTTTCTTTGTCTAGTCTGTGGACGATGCCCGCGCGCGGAATCTGGCTCAATTCGGGACAATGCGCCAGCAAGCCGTTGAGCAGCGTCCCCGTCCAGTTGCCTGCGGCGGGATGGACGACCAGTCCGGCGGGTTTGTTGACGACGATGACGGTATCGTCTTCGTACACAATATCCAAATCTATCGCTTCGGGTTTGAACGCGAGATTCTCTTCGCTCGGACGTACCGTTACGCTGACGGATTCCCCGCCTATCATTTTGTCTTTGGGTTGGGCAGGCTTATCGTTTACAATAACCGCGCCTTCTTTAATCCACGATGTCAGGCGGCTGCGCGAATAATCAGGCATGAGCTTTGCCAACACCGCATCCAGCCGCCCGCCCGCAAGCTCCAGCGGAACAGTCAAATTAACACAACTTTCTGCTTCGGGGGCTGACGTAAAGTCTAAATCGTCGCTATAATCGGCTTCATTATCAAAGGAAGTATTCTGCATGAAAAAAATTCTTTTAGTAGTTTCGTTAAGTCTGGCACTGGGTGCCTGTGCAAGCAATAAAGGTACGGTCGATAAAGACGCGCAAATCACACAAGATTGGAACGTGGAAAAACTCTATGCCGAAGCGCATGACGAGTTGAACAGCAGCAATTATACGCGAGCCATCAAGTTATACGAAATTTTAGAATCCCGCTTCCCCAACGGCCGCTACGCGCAACAGGCGCAGCTGGACACCGCATACGCCTATTACAAAGACGACGAGCCTGAAAAAGCCCTCGCCGCCATCGACCGCTTCCAGCGCCATCACCCGCAACATCCGAATATGGATTACGCGCTTTACCTCAAAGGCTTGGTTTTGTTCAACGAAGACCAATCCTTCCTCAACAAACTCGCCTCGCAAGACTGGTCCGACCGTGACCCTAAAGCCAACCGCAGCGCATACCAAGCGTTTGCCGAATTGGTACAACGCTATCCGGAGAGCAAATACGCCGCCGACGCAACCGAGCGCATGGCAAAACTGGTGGACGCTTTGGGCGGTAACGAAATCTCCGTTGCCCGCTACTACATGAAACGCGGCGCCTACCTCGCCGCAGTCAACCGCGCCCAAAAAATCGTCGAGCGTTACCAAAATACCCGCTACGTCGAAGAATCGCTCGCTATGATGGAGCTGGCTTACAAAAAACTGGACAAACCCCAACTCGCCGCCGACACCCGCCGCGTCTTGGAAACCAACTTCCCGCAAAGCCCATTCCTGCAACACCAATGGCAACCGAACGATATGCCTTGGTGGCGCTACTGGCGTTAAGGCTTGAAGTTTAAAGCATAGTGATACCGTATCACCCTATGCTTTTCTGAAACCAAAGGTCGTCTGAAACTGAAAAATACAGTTTCAGACGACCTTTTTATGTTTCAAGCAATCATTATTCGTGGGCAAAGCCCACGCTACCGTTCCTGGTTATGATGGTTTTGGAGATCATTCATTGTATTATTTTGAACATACGAAAACCGGTTTGTTTTTTTTTGATAGCAAACCAAAGCAAAGATAAGGTCATTCATAGTAATATTGATAATATGTGCTTTGACATTTAGATGAAGAGAAAGACGACTATGAAAATCTCAATAGATACAAGCAATCTAGATCAGTTTAAATTCTTGCTTAATACCTTGCTCCTAGGGGGAGTAACATCTCTATTGCAAAAGAAAGCAAATATTGACGATATAGAATATTTAATGTTTGGACCAAAGAGTATTGAACTTTTAAAATTGATCCCTATTGAATCCATATACTCAGATATTATTCACCAAGGTACGGAAATTGAAGATATAGCAAGTTTATTTCCTGATAAATTAGATGATTATTTGGAATCTATACAAAAAACAATATTAAATAACTATCAATCTATATCTCTATCCAAACAAGACCCAATTAACATTACCTTGTTATTTGATAAGACTGAATATTTGGTTAAATGAATCATAGTAATCGTATGGTAGCCGTAGCGTGGACTTCGCCCACGAATTCCAAAAATACAAAAAGGTCGTCTGAAACACAAACCTAGTTTTTCAGACGACCTCTCCACGACCTCACTCACTTCGGCAAATTTCAACGCAAACTTTACCAATCCAACCCATAATTACCTCCACCCGCGCAGGCGGGAATCCATCGGAAACCCTAAGAAACAGATATTCAAAAACAGTTGCCGAAATTCAAAAGTGGATTCCCGCCTGCGCGGGAATGACGGCAGGAGACCTTTGCAAAATTTCTTTTCCTCCAACAACCGAAACCCAAAAACAGGTTTTCGGCTGTTTTCTCCCCCAATCACTCCTAATTTTACCCAAATACCC
>NZ_AJMT01000156.1:0-1102 GCF_000260655.1 Neisseria sicca VK64 | reverse complement strand
GTAAAGCGACAGCGTGTCGGGGATGAACAAGGCTTTGCGCAACACGCGCTTGTCGGTCAGGCGGACGTCTTTTTCTTTTAAAAACAAAGTCAGCAGCGTGTGTGATTCGATGTAGCCGATGACGCGTTCCAAATCGCCGTCGCACACTAAGAATTTGTTGTGCGGTTTTTCCGACATGATTTCCAACACGGTATCGCTGCCGTCGTTTTTATCGAAATAGGCGATGTATTCGCGCGTGCTCATGGTGGAAGTCACCGTGCGCGCCTGCATGTCGAAAATATTTTCAATCAGGTAGTGTTCCTGCTCTTTCAACACGCCCGCCTGCGCGCCCGCATCGACGACGGCGTAAATGTCTTCCGAGGTCAGCTGCTCTTGGCGGACGGTGGAAATTTTGAAGAGTTTGAATATCGCGTTCGCCAGTCCGTCAAATGTCCAAACGAAAGGCTTTAGAATAAAAATCAAAAACATCATCGGCCGCACGATGCGCACCGCCACCGCTTCGGGATGGGTCATCGCTATGCGTTTGGGCATCAGGTCGGCAATCAGGATGAAGCTGCCCGTGACCAGCGCGAACGTCAGCAGCGACGCGGCGGTACTGCCCCAACTGCCCGCGTTTGCCAACAAACCGCCAAAATAAGGGCGCACCGCCGCTTCGCCGACGATACCGGCGAGAATGGCGACGGCGTTCAAACCGATTTGGACGACGGTGATGAAGCTGCCCGGCTGCTGCTGCATATTGAGCACATCCAGCGCGCGGGTGTCGCCGCCGTCTTTTGCCATCACTTGCAATTTGATTTTGCGCGCCGAGGCGAGCGCGAGTTCGGAACAGGAAACGAATGCGCTGATGACGATCAGCAGGACCAATAATAATAAGGCTTCGAGAATATTCATGAAAAACGGTGTGTGTGGCAAACAGAGGACATTTTAGCATTAAAGGTCGTCTGAAAAATTCAGACGACCTTTTTGCCAGTCATACTTACCAATCGCGCGGGGCAACCAGTTCTTCGATGTCCGCATCTTCAAAGCCGTAGCTTTGGGCGATGTATTCCATATCGGTGGCAATCGTGTCTCTAGCGACGGTCTCGATTTCGCTGTCGTTTTC
>NZ_AJMT01000155.1:0-2614 GCF_000260655.1 Neisseria sicca VK64 | reverse complement strand
TTTAAAAACCAATAGGTCGTCTGAAATGTCCGCATTCAAACCCGTCATCGTTACCACCACCGCCCCGACCCGCGAAGAAGCCGAAAAAATCGGCAACCTGCTTTTAGAAAAGCAACTCGCCGCCTGCGTGCAATACGAAGCCATCACCAGCCAATACCTTTGGAACGGCGAAATCTGCCGCGACGACGAAATCCGCATCACCATCAAAACCTCGCGCCACTGCTACCGCGAAATCCAAAAAACCATCATCGCCAACCACAGCTACGAATGCCCGCAAATCCTGATGCAAAACGTATCGCGCGGATACGCCCCCTATTTGCGCTGGCTGAAGCAGAGTTTAGGTTGATAAAACAGCCGCACCGTCTGAAAAACGCACAAGCATCATTATGAATTTACAGGGAAGTCCACTATAATGACGGCTTTTGATTTTCAGACGACCTTATAGTGGATTAACTTTAAACCAGTACGGCGTTGCCTCGCCTTGCCGTACTATCTGTACTGTCTGCGGCTTCGTCGCCTTGTCCTGATTTAAATTTAATCCACTATACGTCTGCACCCGCAATCCCAAACCAAAAGGAAACCCATGTTCCGCACCATGCTCGGCGGCAAGATACACCGCGCCACCGTTACCGAAGCCGACCTCAACTACGTCGGCAGCATCACCATAGACCAAGACCTGCTCGACGCCGCAGGCATCCTCGTCAACGAAAAAGTCGCCATCGTCAACAACAACAACGGCGAACGCTTCGAAACCTACACCATCCCCGGCGAACGCGGCAGCGGCGTCGTCTGCCTCAACGGTGCCGCCGCACGGCTCGTCCAAAAAGGCGACATCGTCATCATCATGTCCTACGTCATGCTGTCCGAACCCGAAATCGCCGCGCACGAACCCAAAGTCGTCCTCGTGGACGAACACAACAAAATCCGCGACATCCTCTCCTACGAGCCGCCGCACACCGTCCTATAAAACACAAAGGTCGTCTGAAACCGCAAAATCCGCTTTCAGACGACCTTTCAGCCATTTTCAGACGACCTTCGAGAAAGCCCCATCATCATGAACATCCGCATCAACAACCTTACCGTCGGCAACGACCTCCCCTTTACCCTGTTCGGCGGCATCAACGTCTTAGAAGACCTCGACTCCACCCTCAAAGCCTGCGAACAATACGTCAAAGTGACCGACAAACTCGGCATCCCCTACGTCTTCAAAGCCTCCTTCGACAAAGCCAACCGCTCTTCCATCCACTCCTTCCGCGGCGTCGGCTTGGACGAAGGCATGAAAATCTTCCAAGCCGTCAAACGCGAATTTGACGTACCCGTCATCACCGACGTCCACGAACCCTACCAATGCGCCCCCGTCGCCGAAGTCTGCGACGTCATCCAACTGCCCGCCTTCCTCGCCCGCCAAACCGACCTCGTCGTCGCCATGGCAAAAACCGGCAACGTCATCAATATCAAAAAACCACAGTTCCTCAGCCCCTCGCAGATGAAAAACATCGTCGAAAAATTCCAAGAAGCAGGCAACGGACAAATCATACTGTGCGAACGCGGTGCCAACTTCGGCTACGACAACCTCGTCGTCGATATGCTCGGCTTCGGCGTCATGAAGCAAACCTGCGGCGGCCTGCCCGTCATCTTCGACGTCACCCACTCCCTGCAAACCCGCGAATCCGGTGCCGCCGCATCCGGCGGACGGCGCGCGCAAGTGCTGGACTTGGCGCTCGCCGGCATGGCAACCCGCCTCGCAGGCCTCTTCCTCGAATCACACCCCAACCCCGACCAAGCCAAATGCGACGGCCCCAGCGCCCTGCCGCTCGCCCAGCTGGAAGACTTCCTGACCCGCGTCAAAGCCGTGGACGAAACCGTCAAATCCTTCGCGCCTATGGACATCCGTTAATGCGGCATGGCAAACGAAAGGTCGTCTGAAAATTGAATCGTCGGTTTACCTTGTGTAAACTGACGGTCAGGCAATTTTGTATTTCAATCGATTTTTCGATATATAGTGGATTAAATTTAAATCAGGACAAGGCGACGAAGCCGCAGACAGTACAGATAGTACGGCAAGGCGAGGCAACGCCGTACTGGTTTAAAGTTAATCCACTATAAAATAGTAAATACACAAACCATCAACATTGTGGGCAAACGCGAAAGCCCAAAAAACGGATTCGCCGCCTGCGCCCGATTCTTCAACTGCTCATTACATATAAGGAAAACAATATGAAAACATGGAAAACCCTACTTGGCGCCGCCGCGTTCACCTTGACCCTGACTTCTGCCGCCGTGGCGGAGACGGCTTATGTACCGGGTCTGCACGTTACCGAACCCAACCAGCTCGTTACCGCCAAAAAAGTCAAACGCAAAGACTTGTTCGGCATGTGGGGCAACACCAGTAAAAACGCTGACGGCTCCCTGCTCAACGCCAGCCTGATGCGCCCCGACGGTACCGGCCGCGACCTGATCCATTTCCAAGCAAATTCCGGCGATACGACCACCATTACCCAAGACTTCAAATGGAAATTCAGCCGTTGGAGACAAGAATTCCGTCAAACCATAACCAACTACACCGTCAGCCACAACGATGGCGCGCCCGAACAAAAACCTGACGAAATCGGCA
>NZ_AJMT01000154.1:0-4032 GCF_000260655.1 Neisseria sicca VK64 | reverse complement strand
TCTTTGTTCAAGAGGCTGATGCGCGAACCGCCGTTGACAGGCTCGACGAATACGATGATCTCGGGGTAGGCGGCAGGTTTCTCAACTTTTTTGCCTTTGCCCAGCATACGGCCGAAGAAGCCCGGTTTTTTCGTGGAAACGGCGTCGCTTTCGTTAGGAGCCTGTTGAACCAAGAAGGCGTGGCGTTCGATGTTTTGACCCAAGACATTCAAGCCGATGCGGTCGAGGGCAAGCGCGGTGCGGCGCCAGTTGCGGCCGTAGTCGCCGGAGACGAGCAGGGTGTTGCCGTCGATTCGAGCCAATTCGCTGCCGCTGCGTTTGGCAACGCTTTGGGTCAGCGCGTTCTCAGCTTGTTGCTGATCGACACCCAAGTATTGCATGAAGCGTGCGAGGAAGGCGGCTTCAAGGTTGGGGTCGTTGGCGGCAGGCTGCCACATGGTCGTGTCTTTTTTCTTGTCGGCGTAAACTTCTTTCATGCCTTTGTGGGCGAAGAAGACGTCGGTCGTGCCGTTTTTACCTTGTTCGATGCGGATGATGAATTTATCGCGCTCGCTGGTGGAATAGATGCCGCCCATGCCGACTTTGTCTAAGAGGCGGCGCAGGCCGTCTTGCGGGATTTTGGCGCGGTTTTCCGCCCATTCGGTTTCCATTTGGCCGATGCCGGGTTCTTCGGATTTGATGTCAAAGCCGTTTTCTTGCCAGAATGCTTTCAACAGAGGCCAAATTTCAGCAGGGGATTTGCCTTGGACTTCAATCCAACGTTGGTTGCCGTCGCGCTCCAAACGGACGCCTTTGACGGATTTGAGGACTTCGGAGTTGGCGGCCTGTTGGGTTGCCGATGTGCGGCGGCTCAGGTCGCTGGCGCGGACGGCGCCGCTGCCTGCGGGTATTTGATAGAGGTTGCCTTGATCGGGGTTGTTCAAATCAGGCGGTACTTCTAATTTGACGATTTTGCGTGTCTGGGTTTGGTAGTCCAGCTTAGGCAGGTCTTTTTTGTTGCCCGAACAGGCAGTCATGCTGATCAGGGCGATTGCTACGACGACAGGTTTCATATAGGTCATATTGGTTTCCTGTGGGATGTGATGGGTTAACGGCAGGTCGTCTGAAAACGGTTTTCAGACGACCTTTGCGGTTTATGCGGTGAGTTGTCCGGATTCTTGCAATGCGGCGCGGACTTTTGCCTGTCCGGCTTCGGTCAGAGGGACGAGCGGCAGGCGGACATAAGGGTCGCATTTGCCCAATGCGGAGATGCCCCATTTGGGCGCGGCAGGGCTTGGCTCGCAGAACATAGTGTTATAAATCGGAATCAGGCGGTCATTTAATTGACGAGCGGTCGCAATATCGCCTGCAAGGGCGGCGCGGCACATATCGGCGAAGAGTTTGGGGGCGACATTGGCGGCAACGGTTACGACGCCTTTCCCGCCGCAGAGCATGAAGGGCAGGCCGGTGGGGTCATCGCCGGAAAGGACGGTGAAACCTTCGGGCGCGTGTTTGATTAATTCGAGATTGCTGCCGATGTTGCCGCTGGCTTCTTTGACGCCGACGATGTTCGGGATTTTGGCAAGGCGCAGGATGGTGTCGTTGGTCATGCTGACGACGGTGCGGCCGGGTACGTTGTAGATAATCATCGGAATCGAGGTAGATTCGGCGATGGTTTTGAAATGTTGGTAAATGCCTTCTTGGGAGGGCTTGTTGTAATAGGGGACGACGGAGAGGGTGTAGTCTGCACCGGCTTTTTCGGCGGCGCGGGAGAGCGCGATGGCTTCGAGGGTGTTGTTGGCGCCGGTGCCGGCGATAACGGGAACGCGCTTGTTGACGTGTTTGACCGTTTCTTCGATTACGCTTAAATGTTCTTCGACGGAGAGGGTGGCGGATTCGCCTGTCGTGCCGACGGCGACGATGCCGTCGGTACCGCTTTCGATATGCCAGTCGATCAAATCGCGGAGTTGTTCGTAATGGATGCTGCCGTCTTGATTCATGGGTGTAATCAGGGCAACCAAGCTACCTTGTAACATACGGAAACCTTTTTATTCATTGTGTGAGGTCGATTATGCTTCGGATTGTAGCTTACTTTGTTGTTTGTGTGAAACATATCGGCCGGACGGTTGGTTTAAAGGCTTAAGGGCTATCATATCTTAATAAATAATATTTTTTATAATCATAAAATTATTGGTTTTGAGCAGTGGAAGTGCTGTCAAGAATTAAAATGTGTTAAGCGCATAAATACCGTCTAAAAATGAAGGACTGTCTGGCGCAGGAATTCAAAGAAATTCGAATTTGGGCAGCTGGAGAAGTTTTTACGCTGGAGGATTAGAATTGATAAGGAACCTTTGATTCGCTACAATTTCGTTCCTTAAAATTTTTTAACGTTTGACAACGGACAGGAAGACTGCAATGGCTGAAACAATGAAAAAACAGGCGGATTCGCCTGATTTGGTGTACGGTTTGGAAGACAAACCGCCATTCGAAAATGCCTTATTAAGCGCGATAACGCATCTTCTGGCGATTTTTGTGCCGATGATTACGCCCGCGCTGATTGTGGGCAGCGCGCTGGAATTGCCGGTGGAGATGACGGCGTATCTTGTGTCGATGGCGATGGTAGCGTCGGGTGTCGGCACTTATTTGCAGGTCAACCGCTTCGGGCCGGTCGGTTCGGGGATGCTGTCTATCCAGTCTGTGAATTTCTCGTTCGTCACCGTCATGATTGCGCTTGGCGCGGGGATGAAAGAGGGCGGTTTTTTGACCAAGGATGCGATGATTTCGACGCTGTTGGGCGTGTCGTTTGTCGGCGCGTTTTTGGTGTGTTTCTCGGCATGGCTTTTGCCGTATTTGAAAAAAGTGATTACACCGACAGTCAGCGGCGTGGTCGTGATGTTGATTGGCTTGAGTCTGGTACACGTCGGCATTACTGATTTCGGCGGCGGCTTCGGTGCGAAGACGAACGGCACGTTCGGCTCGATGGAAAACTTGGGGCTGGCGTCGCTGGTGTTGCTGATTGTGTTGATATTCAACTGCATGAAAAATCCGCTGTTGCGTATGAGCGGTATCGCGGTCGGCTTGATTGTCGGCTACATCGTCGCGCTGTTTTTGGGCAAGGTGGATTTTTCCGCACTGCAAAACCTGCCGCTGGTTACGCTGCCCGTACCGTTTAAATATGGCTTTGCTTTCGACTGGCACGCGTTTATTGTGGCGGGCGCGATTTTCCTGTTGAGCGTGTTTGAGGCGGTCGGCGATTTGACTGCGACGGCAATGGTGTCCGACCAGCCGATTGAAGGCGAGGAATACACCAAACGCCTGCGCGGCGGCGTGTTGGCGGACGGTTTGGTATCGGTAATTGCGACGGCTTTGGGTTCGCTGCCGTTGACCACTTTCGCGCAAAACAACGGCGTGATTCAGATGACCGGCGTGGCTTCGCGCCATGTGGGCAAATATATTGCCGTGATTTTGGTGTTGCTGGGTTTGTTCCCCGTGGTCGGACGCGCGTTTACGACGATTCCGAGTCCGGTGTTAGGCGGTGCGATGGTCTTGATGTTCGGCTTGATTGCGATTGCGGGCGTGCGGATTTTGGTCAGCCACGGTATCCGCAGGCGCGAAGCGGTGATTGCGGCGACTTCGGTCGGTCTGGGCTTGGGCGTGGCGTTTGAGCCGGAAGTGTTTAAAAACCTGCCTGTTTTGTTCCAAAACTCCATTTCCGCGGGCGGCATTACGGCGGTTATCCTGAACCTGCTTTTGCCGGAGGATAAAACCGACAAAATCGTCAAAATCGATACCGAGGGGCTGGAGCATTAAGTTTCAAGCGTAAACAAAAAGGTCGTCTGAAAATTTGATTTTCAGACGACCTTTTCTATCGGGCTTGAATTGAAACCGTATTCTGTCAAAGAAGTCGGTTTGTATAGTGGATTAAAATAAAAATGAGACAAGGCGGCAACGCCCGCCGTGTACGGTAGTACATAAGGGCGTTGGCAACGCCGTATCATTGCAATTTTAATCCACTATAATTTATTTGCCGATGGTGACGCGCTTGATGATGAC
>NZ_AJMT01000153.1:0-2279 GCF_000260655.1 Neisseria sicca VK64 | reverse complement strand
CTGCGCTAACTGTTGTTGGTGATGGGGATGGTCGTATTGGCATGGGTAAAGGTAAGTCAAAAGAAGTGCCGGTAGCTGTTCAAAAAGCAATGGATCAGGCTCGTCGCTCTATGATTAAAGTACCTCTAAAAAATGGTACGATTCATCATGAGGTTATTGGACGTCATGGCGCTACTAAAGTCTTTATGCAACCCGCTAAAGAAGGTAGTGGTGTAAAGGCAGGTGGTCCTATGCGCTTAGTTTTTGATGCTATGGGTATTCATAACATTTCTGCTAAAGTGCATGGTTCTACAAACCCTTATAACATTGTACGAGCTACATTAGACGGCTTGTCTAAGTTATATACACCTGCTGATATCGCTGCTAAACGTGGCCTAACAGTGGAAGACATTTTGGGAGCAAACCATGACTGAGCAAAAAAAGATTAAAGTTACATTGGTGAAGAGCCTGATTGGTACAATTGAATCTCATCGTGCATGTGCTCGTGGTTTAGGTTTGCGCCATCGTGAGCATACAGTAGAGGTTTTAGATACCCCTGAAAACCGTGGTATGATTAACAAAATCAGCTACTTGTTGAAAGTGGAGTCTTGATATGTTTCTAAATTCTATTCAACCTGCTGAGGGGGCTACTCACGCTCGTCGTCGTGTAGGTCGTGGTATTGGTAGTGGTTTAGGTAAAACTGGTGGCCGTGGTCATAAAGGTCAAAAAAGCCGTTCTGGTGGTTTTCATAAAGTAGGTTTCGAAGGCGGTCAAATGCCTTTGCAACGTCGCCTGCCAAAACGTGGTTTCAAATCTTTGACTGCTGCTGCTAATGCTGAGATTCGTTTGAGTGAATTGAACTTGCTCGCTGTGAATGAGATTGATGTATTAGTTCTCAAGCAAGCCGGGTTGGTTCCTACAACTGTTTCCAATGTGAAAGTTATTGCCTCTGGTGTGCTTTCAAAAGCTGTTGTCCTGAGGGGCATTAAAGCCACTAAAGGGGCTAAAGCAGCAATTGAAGCTGCTGGTGGTAAAGTGGAAGAATAAGGCTTGCATTATAGTGGCTAATCAACAATCTTTATCAGGCTTGTCCAAATTTGGAGATCTGAAAAAACGTCTAACGTTTCTTTTAGGGGCGTTAATTGTTTTTCGTATTGGTGCCCATATCCCTGTACCTGGCGTAGATGCTGTTGCTTTAGCTAAATTATACGAAAGCGCTGGGAACGGCATACTAGGCATGTTGAACATGTTTTCTGGTGGTTCGTTAGAGCGCTTTAGTATATTCGCAATTGGCATAATGCCATATATTTCAGCATCAATAATTGTTCAGTTGGCCTCTGAAATTATTCCTTCTTTAAAGGCATTAAAAAAGGAAGGGGAGGCAGGTCGAAAAGTTATTACAAAATATACAAGATACGGTACAGTGCTATTAGCCATCTTACAGAGTTTTGGTGTAGCTACCTTTGTATTCCAGCAAGGTGTGGTTGTCACTAATTCTTTGGAGTTCCATATTTCTACGGTAGTGAGCTTAGTCACAGGTACAATGTTCCTGATGTGGTTAGGTGAGCAGATTACGGAGCGCGGGATTGGGAATGGCATTTCCTTGATTATTACTGCTGGTATCGCTGCCGGTATTCCTTCCGGTATAGCAAGATTATTAGCTTTAACGAGTCAAGGATCAATTGGTATGCCTACGGCTGTGTCAATCGTTATTGGTGCATTGCTATTAATTTATATTGTTGTATATTTTGAAAGTGCACAGCGTAAAGTTCCCGTGCATTATGCGAAACGCCAAGTTGGTAGTGGTGTAATGCAAGGTTCTAATACACATATGCCCTTTAAGTTGAATATGGCAGGCGTCATTCCTCCTATTTTTGCGTCAAGTATTATTTTGTTTCCATCCACTTTGTTAAGCTGGTTTGGTTCTAATGATACCGGTAGTTTGTTGCATAAAATTGCTGGTTTGCTTCAGCATGGGCAAGCTTTATATATTTTGTTATTTACAGTGACAATTATTTTCTTCTGCTATTTTTATACAGCCTTGGTTTTTAGTCCAAAAGAAATGGCAGAGAATTTGAAGAAAAGCGGTGCTTTTGTGCCGGGAATTCGACCTGGTAAGCAAACTTCTCAGTATCTGGAGCAGGTTGTATTACGCCTCACTTTGTTTGGTGCATTATATATTACAACTATTTGTTTAATTCCAGAATTTTTGACAACAGCTTTGAATGTTCCTTTTTATTTGGGTGGTACATCTTTACTGATTTTAGTCGTGGTGACAATGGACTTTAGTACCCAAATT
>NZ_AJMT01000152.1:0-7846 GCF_000260655.1 Neisseria sicca VK64 | reverse complement strand
GGATTTGATTGACCCTGAAACGGGTGAAGTATTGGCTGTAGCCAACGATGAAATCACTGAAGAGTTGTTGGCAAAATTTGATATCCATGGTGTAAAACAGCTTACTACGCTTTACATTAATGAATTGGATCAGGGTGGCTATATTTCCAATACTTTGCGCACTGATGAGACTGCTGATCAGCAAGCAGCACGTGTTGCGATTTACCGCATGATGCGCCCGGGCGAACCGCCTACCGAGGAAGCAGTCGAGCAGCTGTTTAACCGCTTGTTCTTCAGTGAAGACAGCTACGATTTGTCTCGCGTAGGCCGTATGAAATTCAATACACGGACTTACGAGCAAAAATTGTCTGAAGCACAACAACATTCTTGGTATGGCCGTTTGTTGAACGAAACTTTCGCAGGTGCTGCCGAAAAAGGCGGTTATGTCCTGAGCGTTGAAGATATTGTTGCATCAATTGCTACTTTAGTTGAATTGCGTAACGGTCATGGCGAAGTGGACGATATTGACCACTTGGGTAACCGTCGCGTGCGTTCGGTAGGTGAGTTAACTGAAAACCAATTCCGCAGCGGTTTGGCTCGTGTGGAACGTGCCGTAAAAGAACGCCTGAATCAAGCGGAATCAGAAAACTTAATGCCGCATGATTTGATTAATGCGAAACCTGTTTCTGCTGCCATCAAAGAATTCTTCGGCTCAAGCCAATTGAGTCAGTTTATGGATCAGACCAACCCCTTGTCTGAAGTAACCCATAAGCGCCGTGTATCTGCGTTAGGCCCGGGTGGTTTGACCCGTGAACGTGCCGGTTTCGAGGTGCGAGACGTGCATCCGACTCACTATGGCCGCGTATGTCCGATTGAAACGCCTGAAGGTCCGAACATCGGTTTGATTAACTCATTGTCCGTTTATGCACGTACCAATGATTATGGTTTCTTGGAAACTCCTTATCGCCGCGTTATCGACGGCAAAGTAACCGAGGAAATCGATTACTTGTCTGCTATCGAAGAAGGCCGCTATGTGATTGCACAGGCGAATGCTGATTTGGACAAAGACGGTAATTTGATTGGTGACTTGGTCACTTGTCGTGAAAAAGGCGAAACCATTATGGCAACGCCTGACCGTGTGCAATATATGGACGTGGCAACCGGTCAAGTGGTATCTGTAGCGGCATCTCTGATTCCGTTCTTGGAGCACGATGATGCGAACCGTGCATTGATGGGTGCCAACATGCAACGTCAGGCCGTACCGTGCCTGCGTCCTGAAAAACCGATGGTTGGTACCGGTATCGAACGTTCTGTTGCCGTTGACTCTGCTACTGCAATCGTTGCCCGTCGCGGCGGTGTGGTTGAGTATGTAGATGCCAACCGTGTTGTGATTCGTGTTCATGACGACGAAGCGACTGCCGGTGAGGTAGGTGTCGATATTTACAACTTGGTTAAATTCACCCGTTCCAACCAATCTACCAATATCAACCAACGTCCTGCGGTCAAAGCCGGCGACGTTTTGCAACGCGGCGATTTGATTGCTGACGGTGCATCCACCGATCTGGGTGAATTGGCTTTGGGTCAGAACATGACCATCGCCTTCATGCCATGGAACGGTTATAACTATGAAGACTCGATTCTGATTTCCGAAAAAGTGGCTGCAGACGACCGCTATACTTCGATTCACATTGAGGAATTGAATGTCGTTGCCCGTGATACCAAGCTGGGTGCGGAAGATATCACCCGCGATATTCCGAACTTGTCCGAGCGTATGCAAAACCGTTTGGACGAATCCGGTATCGTTTATATCGGTGCGGAAGTGGAAGCCGGCGATGTGTTGGTTGGTAAAGTAACGCCTAAAGGCGAAACCCAACTGACTCCGGAAGAAAAACTGTTGCGCGCCATCTTCGGCGAAAAAGCATCTGACGTAAAAGACACTTCACTGCGCATGCCTACCGGTATGAGCGGTACGGTTATCGACGTTCAAGTCTTTACCCGCGAAGGTATCCAACGCGACAAACGTGCTCAATCCATTATTGATTCCGAGCTGAAACGTTACCGTCAAGACTTGGGCGACCAGTTGCGTATTTTCGATAACGACGCATTCGACCGTATTGAGCGTATGATCGTCGGCCAAAAAGCCAACGGCGGTCCGATGAAGCTGGCCAAAGGCAGCGAAATTTCGACAGAATATCTGGCGGGTCTGCCTAGTAAACACGATTGGTTCGATATCCGTTTGTCTGATGAAGATTTGGCCAAACAATTAGAACTGATTAAATTGAGTCTGCAACAAAAACGCGAAGAAGCGGACGAGTTGTACGAAATCAAGAAGAAAAAACTGACCCAAGGCGACGAATTGCAGCCTGGCGTACAAAAAATGGTGAAAGTCTTTATCGCCATCAAACGCCGTTTGCAAGCAGGTGACAAAATGGCGGGCCGCCACGGTAATAAAGGTGTGGTATCGCGCATTCTGCCTGTGGAAGACATGCCGTACATGGCGGACGGTCGTCCTGTGGACATCGTACTGAACCCGTTGGGCGTACCTTCTCGTATGAACATCGGTCAGATTTTGGAAGTTCACTTGGGTTGGGCGGCAAAAGGTATCGGCGAGCGTATCGACCGTATGCTGAAAGAGCAACGCAAAGCCAGCGAGCTGCGCGAGTTCTTGAACAAACTCTACAACGGCAGCGGTAAGAAAGAAGATTTGGATGCCCTGACTGATGAAGAAATCATCGAACTGGCTTCCAATCTGCGTAAAGGTGCATCTTTCGCATCGCCGGTATTTGATGGTGCGAAAGAATCTGAAATCCGCGAAATGCTGAACTTGGCTTATCCGAGCGATGATCCTGAAGTCGAAAAACTGGGCTTTAACGACAGTAAAACTCAAATCACGCTGTATGACGGACGCTCTGGCGAACCGTTTGACCGCAAGGTAACAGTAGGTGTGATGCATTATCTGAAACTACACCACTTGGTTGACGAAAAAATGCACGCGCGTTCTACCGGTCCGTACAGTCTGGTTACTCAACAGCCTCTGGGCGGTAAAGCTCAGTTCGGTGGCCAACGTTTCGGTGAGATGGAGGTTTGGGCGCTGGAAGCATACGGCGCAGCCTACACGCTGCAAGAGATGTTGACCGTGAAGTCCGACGACGTAACAGGCCGTACCAAAATGTACGAGAACATTGTCAAAGGCGAACACAAAATCGATGCCGGTATGCCTGAGTCCTTCAACGTATTGGTTAAAGAGATTCGCTCACTGGGCTTGGATATCGATTTGGAACGTTACTAAACAGAAGTTTTCAGACGGCCTCTCTAGGTCGTCTGAAAAAGCGGTTGCAGAATAAGAATGAATTAATCGAAATCTGAAAATATCAGGTCGTCTGAAACCGCAACACGTACCGTTTCCAATATCGAAAATCCGCCATGCGGTAAAAATACTTCCTTCAAGGAGCAAAAATGAATTTGTTGAACTTATTTAATCCGTTGCAAACTGCCGGCATGGAAGAAGAGTTTGATGCCATCAAAATCGGCATTGCTTCTCCCGAAACCATCCGCTCATGGTCTTACGGCGAAGTTAAAAAGCCTGAAACCATCAACTATCGTACGTTCAAACCTGAGCGTGACGGTTTGTTCTGCGCCAAAATCTTTGGTCCGGTCAAAGACTACGAGTGCTTGTGCGGAAAATATAAACGCTTGAAATTTAAAGGTGTAACCTGTGAAAAATGTGGCGTGGAAGTGACTTTGTCCAAAGTACGCCGCGAACGCATGGGTCATATCGAATTGGCCGCACCTGTTGCACACATTTGGTTCTTGAAATCCCTGCCTTCTCGTTTGGGCATGGTGTTGGACATGACTTTGCGCGACATCGAACGCGTATTGTATTTTGAAGCATTTGTTGTGACCGACCCCGGCATGACTCCGCTGCAACGCCGTCAATTGCTGACTGAAGATGACTACTACAACAAACTGGACGAATACGGCGACGATTTCGATGCCAAAATGGGTGCGGAAGGTATCCGCGAATTGTTGCGCACCTTGGATGTAGCAGGCGAAATCGAAATCCTGCGCCAAGAGCTTGAGTCGACCGGTTCTGATACCAAAATTAAAAAAATCGCCAAACGCTTGAAAGTGTTGGAAGCCTTCCATCGTTCCGGTATGAAACTGGAGTGGATGATTATGGACGTGCTGCCGGTATTGCCGCCTGATTTGCGTCCTTTGGTTCCGTTGGACGGCGGTCGTTTTGCCACTTCCGATTTGAACGATTTATACCGTCGCGTCATCAATCGTAACAACCGTCTGAAACGCCTGCTGGAACTGCACGCTCCTGACATCATCGTCCGCAACGAAAAACGTATGTTGCAAGAAGCGGTTGACTCGCTGTTGGATAACGGCCGTCGCGGTAAAGCCATGACCGGTGCCAACAAACGTCCGCTGAAATCATTGGCAGACATGATTAAAGGTAAGGGCGGTCGTTTCCGTCAAAACTTGCTGGGTAAACGTGTGGACTACTCCGGTCGTTCCGTGATTACCGTAGGCCCATACCTGCGTCTGCACCAATGTGGTCTGCCGAAAAAAATGGCTTTGGAACTGTTCAAACCGTTCATTTTCCATAAACTGGAAAAACAAGGTCTGGCTTCTACTGTTAAAGCAGCGAAAAAATTGGTAGAGCAAGAAGTACCGGAAGTATGGGACATCTTGGAAGAAGTCATCCGCGAACATCCGATTATGCTGAACCGTGCGCCGACCCTGCACCGTTTGGGTATTCAAGCGTTTGAACCTATTCTGATTGAAGGTAAAGCCATTCAGCTGCATCCGTTGGTATGTGCCGCATTTAACGCCGACTTTGACGGTGACCAAATGGCGGTACACGTTCCATTGAGCTTGGAAGCGCAAATGGAAGCGCGCACCCTGATGCTGGCTTCAAACAACGTATTGTCTCCTGCCAACGGCGAACCGATTATTGTACCTTCCCAAGACATCGTATTGGGTCTGTACTACATGACCCGCGACCGCATCAATGCCAAAGGTGAGGGCAGTCTGTTTGCTGATGTGAAAGAAGTGCATCGTGCATACCATACCAAACAGGTTGAGCTGGGTACGAAAATCACCGTACGTCTGCGTGAATGGGTGAAAAACGAAGCTGGTGAATTCGAGCCAGTCGTTACCCGTTACGAAACGACCGTTGGTCGTGCATTGTTGAGCGAAATCCTGCCTAAAGGCCTGCCGTTCGAATACATCAATAAAGCGTTGAAGAAAAAAGAAATTTCCAAGCTGATTAACGCATCGTTCCGTCTGTGCGGCTTGCGCGATACGGTTATTTTCGCCGACCACTTGATGTACACCGGTTTCGGATTTGCAGCCAAAGGCGGTATTTCCATTGCTGTTGACGACATGGAAATTCCAAAAGAAAAAGCGGCCTTGTTGGCTGAAGCCAATGCCGAGGTTAAAGAAATCGAAGACCAATACCGTCAAGGTTTGGTTACCAATGGCGAACGCTATAACAAAGTGGTGGATATTTGGGGTCGTGCCGGCGATAAAATCGCTAAAGCGATGATGGATAACTTGTCCAAACAAAAAGTTATCGATCGTGATGGCAACGAAGTCGATCAAGAGTCATTCAACTCCATCTATATGATGGCAGACTCCGGTGCCCGTGGTTCTGCGGCTCAGATTAAACAGTTGTCCGGTATGCGTGGTTTGATGGCTAAACCTGACGGCTCGATTATTGAAACGCCGATTACCTCAAACTTCCGCGAAGGTCTGACCGTATTGCAATACTTTATTGCGACCCACGGTGCGCGTAAGGGTTTGGCGGATACCGCATTGAAAACCGCGAACTCCGGTTACCTGACCCGTCGTCTGGTAGACGTAACCCAAGACTTGGTCGTTGTTGAAGACGACTGTGGTACTTCAGACGGCTTTGTCATGAAGGCAGTCGTACAAGGCGGTGATGTGATTGAAGCATTGCGCGATCGTATTTTGGGTCGTGTTACCGCGTCTGATGTTGTCGATCCGTCAAGTGGCGAGAACTTGGTTGAAGCCGGTACGTTGTTGACTGAAAAACTGGTGGATATGATTGACCAATCTGGTGTCGATGAAGTCAAAGTCCGTACCCCAATTACTTGTAAAACCCGCCATGGCTTGTGTGCGCACTGTTACGGTCGCGACTTGGCACGCGGCAAATTGGTTAATGCCGGAGAAGCAGTCGGCGTGATTGCCGCTCAGTCTATCGGTGAACCGGGTACCCAGTTGACCATGCGTACGTTCCACATCGGTGGTGCGGCATCCCGTGCGGCAGCAGCCAGCCAAGTTGAAGCCAAATCCAACGGTACCGCACGATTCAGCAGTCAAATGCGTTATGTTGCCAACAACAAAGGCGAATTGGTTGTTATCGGCCGCTCTTGCGAAGTTGTTATTCATGATGACATCGGTCGTGAACGCGAACGCCACAAAGTACCTTACGGTGCTATCTTGATGGTTCAAGACGGTGAAGCCATTAAAGCTGGTCAAACGTTGGCAACTTGGGATCCGCATACCCGTCCGATGATTACCGAACACGCAGGTTGGGTGAAATTCGAAAATGTTGAAGAGGGTGTAACCGTTGCCAAACAAACTGACGATGTAACCGGTTTGTCTACCTTGGTGGTTATTGACGGTAAACGCCGCTCCGGCAGCGCATCCAAACTGCTGCGTCCTACTGTAAAACTGTTGGATGAAAACGGTCTGGAAATCTGCATTCCAGGTACCTCCACCCCGGTATCTATGGCATTCCCTGTGGGTGCAGTGATTACCGTGCGCGAAGGTCAGGAAGTCGGTAAAGGCGACGTATTGGCGCGTATCCCGCAAGCCTCTTCCAAAACTCGCGATATTACCGGTGGTCTGCCGCGCGTTGCCGAGTTGTTTGAAGCACGCGTGCCGAAAGATGCAGGTATGTTGGCAGAAATCACCGGTACCGTTTCATTCGGTAAAGAAACTAAAGGCAAACAGCGTCTGATTATCACTGATGTAGACGGCGTAGCATACGAGACTTTGATTTCCAAAGAGAAACAAATTCTGGTGCACGACGGTCAAGTGGTAAACCGCGGTGAAACCATCGTAGACGGAGCGGTTGATCCTCATGATATTCTGCGTCTGCAAGGTATCGAAGCACTGGCGCGTTATATCGTTCAAGAAGTGCAAGAGGTTTACCGTCTGCAAGGTGTGAAGATTTCCGATAAACACATCGAAGTCATCATCCGTCAGATGCTGCGCCGTGTGAATATTGTCGATTCAGGTGAAACCGAATTCATTACCGGTGAGCAAGTCGAACGCGGCGATGTCATGACAGCTAATGAAAAAGCTTTGGAAGAAGGCAAAGAACCGGCACGTTACGAAAACGTATTGTTGGGTATTACCAAAGCCTCTTTGTCAACCGACAGCTTCATTTCTGCCGCATCGTTCCAAGAAACGACCCGCGTTCTGACCGAAGCCGCCATTATGGGCAAGCAAGACGAGTTGCGCGGTCTGAAAGAGAACGTAATCGTAGGTCGTCTGATTCCTGCCGGTACCGGTTTGACCTACCACCGCAGCCGTCGCCAGCAATGGCAGGAAGCGGAGCAAGAAGCTTCCGAAATCGAAGCAACAGATGAATAATCCGTAGGATGTTTGTTTGAAAGAAAACCGCAAGGCAATATCACTTGCGGTTTTCTTTTTCAGACGACCTGTGTGGATTATAGTGGATTAACTTTAAACCATTACGGCGTTGCCTCGCCTTAGCTCAAAGAGAACGATTCTCTAAGGTGCTGAAGCACCAAGTGAATCGGTTCCGTACTATCTGTACTGTCTGCGGCTTCGCCGCCTTGTCCTGATTTAAATTTAATCCACTATA
>NZ_AJMT01000151.1:0-1504 GCF_000260655.1 Neisseria sicca VK64 | reverse complement strand
CACAGCTTATCGGGTCGTTAGCTCAGTCGGTAGAGCAGCGGACTTTTAATCCGTTGGTCGAGCGTTCGAATCGCTCACGACCCACCAAATTTAAAAAGCTGAGTTGAAAAACTCAGCTTTTTTATTGCCTTTCTGCCTTAGTTCTAACATTCAGACCGCACCATCGTTAATCAAAGATCAGGTCGTCTGAAAACAGGATGATGTTTCAGACGAGCTTCCCTCAACTTCCTGTGTAGTGGTTCAAGTAAGCTTGAATCAAGACAAGGCGAAGCAACACCGCATTGATTTCAGCTTAATCTTATACGTTTCCCATCAAAGCAAATCCGAACCGTCTCGACGCTTGGCTGTTTTCCCATAAAAAAACGCACCTTATTGCAAGGTGCGTTTTGATTTGTACAGCTTAGAATTTGGCGCCGGATTGGTTTGCCATATAGTCAACCGCCGCTTTGACTTCGTCATCGCTCAGGCTGGTGTTGCCGCCTTTTGCCGGCATGGTGTTGAAGCCTTCGAGTGCATGTTTATGCAGGGTTTCTTTGCCTTGTTTGATGCGCGGAGCCCAATCATCATTTTTACCGACGACCGGAGCGCCCGGGATGGTACCGCCGTGGCACATTTTACAGTTGGCTTCGAAAACGGCTTTGCCGTCCACTTTGGCGGACGAGGCATCTTTTTTCTCGTCGGCAGGCGCAGCTTCTGTTTTTTCAGCCGGTTTGGCTTCAGAGGCAGGAGCTTCTTTTACTTCTGATGCGGCTTTGGCGGCAGTATCTTCTACTTTGCTCGCCGCTGCTTGAGCAGAAGATGCAGCAGCATCGGTAGCAGAAGCCGCAGCGTCTTTAACCTCGGAAGCTACGGCAGAAGCCGCCTCCTTAGTTTCCTGCTTGGCTTCTTGGGAACAAGCCGACAAAGCGGCCATCATCATCGCAGCAATTAGTAATTTGTTCATGTTCTATCCTTCTTAAATTTTTTAGTTAAGGTACTGTTTTATAAAACAGCTGGAAAAATTCTAACACACATCATTTTCATGTTCCCGCCGATGTAGTGGGTTGTAGTAACAAATATTGGCATAAGTCATGTTTTGTTCTGAAAAAAGGCGGAAAATGTTGACACCCGCACAATCATTCCTATATAGCCTCCGGCTTATTGGGCGGTTTGAACCTTGTTTGCCATGCCTTTAAATCCGCCCCAATCCTGCCCAATTTCAAAATCCTGGCTTTAAAAGCCGGCTTTTTTATGGGCACGCCATTTCATCCCAACTCATGCTCAAACCAATCAATCCCTATTTTCTTTCATGCAAAAAGGTCGTCTGAAACCCTACATCAGGTTTCAGACGACCTTTTTATAGTGGATTAACTTTAAACCAGTACGGCGTTGCCTCGCCTTGTCCTGATTTAAATTTAATCCACTATACCTTATCCGCCAGCCTCAAAACATCTTTTTCATGGCTTTCTGAATAAGGTCGAGTTGTTTTTTATATTCGCGGCAATGGGGGCATATCAGCAGGTGG
>NZ_AJMT01000150.1:0-12979 GCF_000260655.1 Neisseria sicca VK64 | reverse complement strand
AAAATCAACTCACTTTTTCAGACGACCTGCATTTTCCTCATGAATCCTTTATAATCTCTTCCTTTATAAATCAATATCTTTCGAAAGAAGCAAAATGCCCGATTTCCGTCAAGATTTCCTCAAGTTTGCGCTGGCACAGAATGTATTGAAATTCGGTGAATTCACAACCAAGGCAGGCCGTCAGTCGCCTTATTTTTTCAACGCCGGACTGTTTAACGACGGCGCATCGACGCTGCAACTGGCGAAGTTTTATGCGCAGGCGATTATCGAGAGCGGCGTAAAATTCGACATGCTGTTCGGCCCGGCTTACAAAGGCATTATTTTGGCGGCAGCGACTGCGATGATGCTGGCGGAAAAAGGCGTGAACGTGCCGTTTGCCTACAACCGCAAAGAAGCGAAAGACCACGGAGAAGGCGGCGTATTGGTCGGTGCGCCGCTCAAAGGCCGCGTATTGATTATCGACGACGTGATTTCTGCGGGAACATCTGTGCGCGAATCGGTCAAACTGATTGAAGCGGAAGGCGCAACGCCCGCCGCCGTCGCCATCGCACTCGACCGCATGGAAAAAGGTACGGGCGAATTGTCCGCCGTTCAGGAAGTGGAAAAACAATACGGCTTGCCCGTCGTCGCCATTGCCAATCTGAACGACCTGTTCACGCTCCTGCAAAACAATGCAGAATTCGGCGGCTTCCTCGAGCCGGTCAGAGCCTACCGCGAACGCTACGGCGTCGCCTAAAATACGATAAACAAAAGGTCGTCTGAAAACGGACAATCCCTTTTCAGACGACCCAACCCAATCAAACACACATTAAAACAACACATCCCACACTTTACACGGAAAACCCCTATGCCCGCCTGTATCTGCCCACACTGCAAAACCTCACTTTGGGTCAAAGACACCCAGCTCAACGTCGCACAAGGCTTTGTCGTTTGCAATAAATGCGAAGGCCTGTTCAAAGCCAAAGACAGCCTGGCGCCGTCTTCCGCCCCCGCCAATCCCGACACGCTGCCCAACGCCGTTACCGACGTCCGTCTCGTACACGACATGGGCGGCAACATCCGCAACCGCAAACAACTCTCCCGCCACGAAATCGCCAGCCTGCTCGACAGCGCCGAACGTGCCAAAAAAGCCAAAGAAGAGGCGGCACGGCGAGCCGAAGATGAAAAACGGCGGACTGAAGAATTTCAAGCCCTGATGGCGGCAGCCGCTGCCAAACCCGCCAAATCCGAAGAAGGCTTCAACTGGACGCTGGCGGTACTGGTTGCGCTGACCGTCCTCATCATGCAGCTTTTCTATCTGGTCTTGTTATGAACACATCTCCGGGCTTTGTCGCCGATTTTCGTGAAGCCGCGCCCTATATCCACTACCTGCGCGGCAAAACACTGGTTATCGGCATTACCGACAGCCTGCTCGAAGGCGACACCCTGAACCGGCTCGCCGCCGATTTCCACCTGCTTGCCGGATTGGGCGTGCGGCTCGTATTGGTACACGGCACGCGCCATTTCCTCAACTGCCTCGCCGCCGACAGACAATTCGTTCCGCAATACCACCGCAACCGCCGCATTACTGACGACGCCACCCTGCGCGACGCCAAGCAGGCGGTCGGCATGATACGCAGCGACATCGAAGCCGCCCTGTGCAGCAGCGCATCCGCCCCCTTGCGCAACAAACCGATTCCCACCGCTTCGGGCAATTTCCTCACCGCCCGTCCGCTCGGCGTCATTGACGGCATAGACATGGGCTACACCGGCATCGTCCGCAAAACCGATACCGACTCCATCAACCGCCGCCTTGACGACGGCGCCATCGTCCTCATCAGCCCGCTCGGACACTCCTACGGAGGCAAAACCTTCAACCTCAGCATGAGTGAAGCCGCCGAAGCCGTCGCCGTCGCCCTTCAAGCCGAAAAACTCGTGTACCTGACCGAAGAAGCCGGCATTTGCAACGCCGACGGCGTCCTCATGTCCACCCTGTCCTCAGGCGAAGTCCGCCACCTGATAGAAACCGCAAACAACGTTCCCGTGCGCCTGCTCCAAGCTGCCGTCAACGCCGTCGAAAACGGCGTCAGCCGCGTTCAAATCCTCAGCGGACGCGAAGACGGCGGACTGTTGCGCGAACTCTTCACCCGCGAAGGCTGCGGCACCGCCATCGCCCGCGATTCCTTCGTCTCCATCCGCCAAGCCCACAGCCGCGACATCCCCCGCATCATCGCCCTGATACGCCCGCTGGAAGAACAAGGCATCCTGTTGCACCGCAGCCGCGAATATCTCGAAAACCACATCTCCGGCTTCTCCGTCCTCGAACACGACCGCAACATCTACGGCTGCGTCGCCCTCAAAACTTTCGACGACCCCGAAATCGGCGAACTCGCCTGCCTCGTCGTCTCCCCCGAAGCCCGCGACGGCGGCTACGGCGAAATGCTGCTCGACCACCTCTTCCAAAAAGCCCAAAGCTTGGGCATCCGCCACCTGTTCGCCCTCTCCACCCACACAGGCGAATGGTTTGCCGAACGCGGTTTTCAGACGACCTCTCCCGACGCATTACCCGAAGAACGCCGCCGCGACTACCTCGCCAACGGCCGCAATTCGCAAGTGTTCGTCCGAGAATTAGCCTAAACGGGATTCAAACCCAAGGTCGTCTGAAAACTGCCGACGACCTTGTTTAGCGCCCCCAAACATCAAACATGACTTTAAAACAAGCCTGACGGTTTGCCGCCCTCTTTCATGAAGAGAAGATGACAAACCGTCAGGCTTACGTTTTGAAAAACTAAAAAGAAAACGCTGTTGCAGCAGGTTTTCAGGCGGCTTGATGTTCACAAAAAATCGATATTCCTAAACGGCCACTCCTCACTCAAAGGCGCGACAATTTCAAACGTCTGACCTTGATAGTCAAATTTGATTTTCCACGCATGAAGGAACATCCTCGATGCAGGCTTCCCGGCGTAGAGCGTATCGCCCAAAATCGGGCTGCCCAAGCTTTTCATGGCGACACGGAGTTGGTGGGTTTTGCCCGTATGCGGATGCAGGACAAACAGGCGCAGGCCGGGTTCTAAACTGTGGCTGCCAAATTCGGTTACGGCGGGATTTTCCATGCCGCGCGTCAGTTTCCATGCGCCGCGCCGCGATTTTTCCATATCGCCTTTAATCCAACCTTGCTTCTTAGACGGCTTGTCCGTTGCCAGCGCCAAATAAGTTTTACGCATGGTTTTGGCGGCAAACTGCTGCGCCAACTCCGACGCGCTTTGCGGGTTCAGTGCAAACAGCAGCACGCCGCTGGTCAGCTTGTCCAAGCGGTGCAGCAGCCAAACCTGCTCAAGACCGAGCTGCGCCGCCAGCGTCTGCGTCAGGCTGACTGCGCCCTCTTCCTGATGCACGGATACGCCGCAAGGTTTGTTGACGGCAACAAAATCCGGATGTCTGAATAAGATTTCCCACATTTCAGACGACCTATTTCAACATAATGCCGTCGCCCGCCAAAGTGATGACGCCCAATACGCAAAACAGTACGCAGGCGGAAATCCGCACGGCTTTGGCGGGGATTTTTTTCATGAGCATATCGCCCAGATAAACCACGGGGACAGTTGCCAACATCAATCCGGCAACGCTGCCGAGTACGACCATGGATAAGGATTGGTATTTTGCCGCCAGCAAGACTGTGGCGATTTGGGTTTTGTCGCCGATTTCCGCCATAAAAAACAGAAAAACCGTCGCCCCGAACGCGCCGTATTTGAGCCAACGGCTGTCGGGATTTTCATCTTTATCAGGCAGGAGCAGCCACAAGCCGACCGCGATGAAGCTGATGCCGACCGCCCATTTGACGGTATCGGGGGAAACGGTTTCCGCCAGCCATACGCCGACAAATGCGGAGACCAAATGATTCAGTAAAGTGGCAATGAAGATGCCGGAGACTACCGCGTTTTTCTGGGCGAAACGTGCGGCAAGGAAAAGAGCGAGCAGTTGCGTTTTATCGCCGATTTCGGCAATGGCAACGCCCAGTATTGAAGAGAAAAATGCTTCCATAAGATACTCAACCGAAGCGGGCAAAAAAAAAAGCGTTGCACATACCGCCCGCAAGGGTATGGACAACGCTTACGTCTTGCCTGTCTTCCGGTTTCCAGGAAGATGCCGCCACCATGACCGATTTTTGTCGAACTCAGTCAATTATGTTGATAACGGCTCTGATTGTCAGTGAAAATCAGATGGCTACTCCCGTAAGAGTGTGCGCATTATAAAGAGGTTGGCGCGTAAAGACAATCATAAAGGTCGTCTGAAACGGCTTTCATTTTCCAGAAGCTATTTTATAGTGGATTAACTTTAAACCAGGACGGCGTTACCTCGCCTTAGCTCAAAGAGAACGATTCTCTAAGGTGCTGAAGCACCAAGTGAATCGGTTCCGTACTATCTGTACTGTCTGCGGCTTCGTCGCCTTGTCCTGATTTAAAGTTAATCCACTATACCTGCTTCGCAAAAATGCGTTTCAGACGACCTTTGGTGTCGGACTCAGCCAGCATCAATACAATAATTTGCTGGGTTTGTGTTCGGCTTCGGACAGCTCCACCGCGTTGAGCAGGCTCAAATCCAAAGATGTTTCGGAGATACAGGTTTCGCCGAACACATTGCAATACGTCATGACGAGCTTCATGATGCCGCCGAATTTTTTCTCCGGTAGACTTGCCGACAGCTCGCGGATATCGCCAAAGACGCTGCCGTACACTTCTCCTGAAGCCAGCATATCCAAGCCTTCGCCAACGATAACCAATTTGCTGACCGCTTCAACGATAGCGCGTTCCGCCGCTTTATCGGACACGGACGACACTTGCAGGCGGATGTTTTTCGCCATGCCTTTGCCGTGGTTGCGGATAGTCAATGCCAGCATCTCCGGCTGCTCTTCCACGCTTTGAAGGGAAGCATGCAAGACGGGATGGACTTTTTCCTGCTGTATCAATTTTTCCCTGCGCAGCCATTCGTTCTTTTTCCGCGCAATGACCGAAACCGCCGTCCATGCCAACCACACCAGCGCAACGGCGCAAACCGCGGCAACAACGGGCGCCAAATCAGCAAGATAGTCTTTAGGGTTAAACCAAAGGCAGGCGGTCAGAAAGCCCGCAAAAAATATTACGACGTATAAAATTGGCGCGAAACGGCTTTGAATCGTAGCATGCATAGATTTTCCTGTTTGTAGCACAAAGGTCGTCTGAAACCGGACTGCCGCGTTTATCGTCATACAGCCGGAATTTCGGATGGCATTCTAACGTAAACCGTATTTTTCGGCGCAATTGAATAACAAGCGGTAACAGTTGGGAAATATACGGCACTTTGCACCCGGTTCCGAGACAGGCCCAACCCGTTTTCAGACGACCTCTTTCAGGCATTTGTCCGCTTCGTACAGGAAAGCGGATCCGGCCTCACCCGCCCCCAATCAAGGATTTTAATTATTGAATATCAATCAATTAGATACATTATTTCACGCCGATATAAAACTTTTTCAATTTGTTGACAGTCTGTTACAATGCACTACTTCCGAACGGCGGCAAACCGTCCGTCATTCAAACTCAGAAAGGTTTTTATGGATAACAACTTTACCGAATCGCTGCACCAATTGGTTCAGAAAATCAATGATCCGATGTGGACAGGGCTGGTGTATGTCCTGCTGGGTGCAGGGCTGTTTTTCACAGTTGCCACCGGTTTCGTACAATTCCGCCTGCTCGGACGCAGTATCAAAGAGATGCTCGGCGGCCGCCAACAAGGCGATGATCCGCACGGTATTACGCCGTTTCAGGCTTTCGTTACCGGACTTGCCAGCCGCGTAGGCGTGGGCAACATCGCGGGCGTAGCGATTGCCATCAGCAGCGGTGGTCCGGGCGCGGTATTTTGGATGTGGATCACCGCATTGATCGGTATGAGTTCGGCGTTTGTCGAATCTTCACTGGCGCAGTTGTTCAAAATCCGCGATTACGACAACCATCATTTTCGCGGCGGTCCTGCTTACTATATTACCCAAGGCTTGGGGCAAAAATGGTTGGGCATCGTATTTGCATTGAGCCTGATTTTCTGCTTCGGATTCGTTTATGAAGCCGTTCAAACCAACACCATCGCCGTAACCGCCAAAGCCGCGTGGGGCTGGGACGAACATGCGGTCGGCGTCGCATTGGTCATCATGACTGCGCCGATTATTTTCGGCGGTATCCGCCGCGTTTCCCGCTTTGCCGAAATGCTTGTTCCGCTGATGGCGACTTTATATCTGCTGATGGCGCTCTACATCATCATCACAAACATCAGCCTGATTCCTCACGTCTTCGGTCAGATTTTTGACAGCGCGTTCAACTTTGAAGCAGCCGGCGGCGGCCTGCTCGGCGGCTTGATTTCGCAAACCATGATGATCGGTATCAAACGCGGCCTGTATTCCAATGAAGCAGGTCAAGGTTCTGCACCTAACGCCGCAGCGGCAGCCGAAGTCAAACACCCTGTTTCCCAAGGTATGATTCAAATGCTGGGCGTATTCGTCGATACGATTATCGTGTGCTCCTGCACGGCGTTTATCGTTTTGGTTTACCAACAACCTTACGGCGATTTGAACGGCGCAGAGCTGACCCAAGCAGCGATTATCAGCCAAGTCGGTGCATGGGGCGCAGATTTCTTGGCAATCATTCTGTTTATGTTTGCCTTCTCTACCGTCATCGGCAACTATGCCTACGCCGAATCCAATGTGCAGTTCATCAAAAACCATTGGCTGCTGACCGCCTTGTTCCGCATGCTCGTTTTGGGCTGGGTATATTTCGGCGCAGTCGCCAACGTCCCGCTGATTTGGGATATGGCGGATATGGCGATGGGTACGATGGCATGGATTAACCTGGTCGCCATCCTGATCCTCTCTCCGCTTGCCTTCCTGCTGTTGAGGGACTACACGGCGAAACTGAAAATGGGCAAAGACCCCGTCTTCAAACTTTCCGAACATCCGGGCTTGAAACGCAAAATCAAATCCGATATTTGGTAAACCCATAGCCCGGTTAAAAAGGTCGTCTGAAACACCATACAGCGTTTCAGACGACCTTTTGCCTTTTACCGAATCTCCCCAAACCAATCCGTTTCAGCCCTGCCGAAAATCCTTTATTCAGAAACCTGTATCTCCCTATCGATTCCCGTTACAATACCGCACGATAAACCCAAAAATCTCAACAAGATAGCCCCAATCATGAACGCCTCACAACGCGAACGCTTCGTCAAACGCTGGCTCAACTCCTACGAACGCTACCGCTACCGCCGCCTCATACACGCCGTCCGGCTCGGACTGGCCGTACTGTTTGCCACCCTGCTTGCCAAACTCCTCCACCTCCAACACGGCGAATGGATAGGCATGACCGTATTCGTCGTCCTCGGCATGCTCCAATTTCAAGGCGCGATTTACTCCAAAGCCGTCGAACGCATGCTCGGTACCGTCATCGGTTTGGGCGCAGGCCTGACCCTGTTGTGGCTCAACCAACACTACTTCCACGGCGGTATCCTTTTCTACCTGACCGTCGGCGCCGCCAGCGCAGCCGCAGGTTGGGCGGCAGTCGGCAAAAACGGCTACGTCCCCATGCTTGCCGGACTGACCATGTGCATGCTCATCGGCGACAACAGCAACAACTGGCTCGACAGCGGCCTTATGCGCGCCATGAACGTCCTCATCGGCGCCGCCATCGCCATTGTCTCCGCCAAACTCCTGCCCTTGCGTTCCACGCTCATGTGGCGGTTCATGCTTGCCGACAACCTGACCGAATGCGGCAAAATGATTGCCGAAATCAGCAACGGCAAACGCATGACCCGCGAGCGGCTGGAGCAAAACATGGTCAAAATGCGCCAAATCAACGCCCGCATGGTCAAAAGCCGCAGCCACCTCGCCGCCACCTCGGGCGAAAGCCACATCAGCCCCGCCATGATGGAAGCCATGCAGCACGCCCACCGCAAAATCGTCAACACCACAGAGCTGCTCCTCACCACCGCCGCCAAGCTGCAAGCCCCCACCCTCAACGAACACGAAATCCGCCTCCTTGACCGCCATTTCAACCGCCTCCAACGCGACCTGCGCCTGACCGTCCGCCTCATCAAAGGCCACTACGCCCGCCGCATCCGCATCGACACCGCCATCAATCCCGAGCTGGGCAAACTCGCCGCCCGCCTCCATTACGAATGGCAGGGCTTCCTCTGGCTCAGCACCAATATGCGCAACGAAATCTCCGCACTCGTCATCCTCCTGCAACGCAGCCGCCGCAAGTGGCTGGACAAACACGAACTCCAACGCCTGCGCGAACACCTGCGCGAAACCCGCGAAGGCGATTTGGAAGAAGAGGTCGTCTGAAAACAAATCCTTTCAAAGAACCCGCCATATCAAAGAAAAACAGAAAACAGATTCAGCCAGACAACCCGCCAAGATTTTTCGAGAAGCTCTGCACCCACATTTAGGATGAAAATGTTTCCGCTAAAAAACCAGCGCGGCGAAAGGGAAGCAGAACAAAGACCAAGATTTCAGACGACCCCAAACCCTGCCATCTCCTGCAAAAAGGAAAAACGTATGGACTACCCCGCCCTGCTCGCCGTCCTGCAACAACACGCCAACCCCGAACGCGCCGTGCCGATGCAGGCATACATGAAACACCGCTTTACCTATTTCGGCATCGGCAAACCCCAGCTTGCCCACCTGTGCAGCCCGTTTTTCAAAGGCGCCGCCAAACAGCCGGTCGATTGGGATTTCGTGCGCCGCTGCTGGGACGACCCGCACCGCGAATTGCAATATGCCGCGCTCGAATACCTGAAAAAAATGCAGAAGCACCTGACCCCGCAGGACATCCCGCGTTTGCAAACGCTGATTACCGAAAAATCATGGTGGGACAGTTCGGACGTCCTCGACCGCATTGTCGGCGGCATTGCCCTGCGCCACCCCGAAGTCAACAACGTCCTATTGGCATGGAGCACGGACGACAACATCTGGCTGCGCCGCGTCGCCATCGACCACCAATTGCTCCGCAAACAACGCACCGACACCGCACTACTGGAAAAAATCATCTGCAACAATCTGGGGCAAAAAGAATTTTTCATCAACAAAGCCATAGGCTGGGCATTGCGCGATTACAGCAAAACCAACCCCGAATGGGTACAAGGCTTTATCAACCGACACCGGCACAAAATGGCCAAACTGAGCCTGCGCGAAGCAGGTAAATACCTGCCGCCGAAGGCCGTCTGAAAAGCTGCCTGAAATCCCGTTTAACCCGAACGCAAAGGAATCCCCATGTCAGTCCAATCCCGCATCCGCTACACCGTCCCTGCCGACATCCAAACCGTGTGGCGCACCGTTACTTCACTGACCGACTACGCATGGCGCAGCGATTTAGCAAAAATCGAACGGCTGGACGACACACAGTTTGTCGAGCACACTCAATCAGGCGCGGCAACACTGTTTCGCGTTACCCAAAAGCAGCCGCCGCATTTATGGGCGTTTGACATGGAAAACGACTATTTTTCCGGACATTGGACGGGACGTTTTACCGCAGTGGGCAACAACCGCACCGAGTTAGATTTTGCCAAAGACATTACGCTGAAAAAATGGCTGCCGCGCTGGCTGGTCAAATTTTATCTGCGCCGGCAGCAGCAGAAATACCGCCGCGATTTGTGCCGCAAATTGCAAAACATTTAAGCATGCAAAAAGCAGCCTGCACTTTGTTTTATAAATGTGCAGGCTGCTTTTGTGTTCCAACACCGTGGAAGCTCGCGTTTTCAGGCGGCCTTATCGGGGCGGCCGTCCCAAAACATGATTGTTACAATTCACGCGCCATGAATTGCTGAGTGCCCAGTGATAATCGATGATGATGCCTTCCGAATCGGTGAAAAAGGTACGGTCGCTGTGCTGGCCGTAGCAGACGTTGCTGTAATAATTGGTGATGATGGGGCCGTTTTGGCTGCTGCCTTGGTATTCTTGGCCGCCGGGGTAATAGTAGGTGAAACGCCAGAAATAGGAATAGCGGTTCTCGCCCACTTTGACGCGTTCAGTGTCGGGCGCACGGCCGTAGCGTTCGTAAACAATATCGATGGGTTTGCCGACATAGCGTTTCATACTGGAATCGAGGCTGGAGCAGGCGGCGGACAGGCAAACAAGGCCGGCCAGAAGCGCGGTGCGGACAAAGGAAATGGACATGGTGTTCTTTCTTCGAGTAAAACAAAGTGCGGGATAATAAAGAAAAAAAAGGAATCGGGCAAGGCGGCCGTCTGAAAAAGCAGCCTGCACATTCAATCAATGCACGGCAAATCCGAATATTCGACTGCGCCGCCTGTTCGGTATAATCCGTGCAGGCTGCCTGCAAAACGCAGTTCCAACGCAGCAAAACCACCAAGCCACAAGGAGACACCCATGAGCAAACAACACACCTACCGCGCCACCGTCGAATGGACGGGCAATTTGGGCAGCGCATTTTTGCCGCCATGCTGGACGACAACGGACTGTCCAAGCAGCAGATAGATTTCTATCCGCTCAAATATCTGATCAACCAAATCAAAAAACAGTTTCCCAATCCGAGCGATACGCTTTCGGAATGCCTGAAAAACGCCTGCGACCGTTACCGCGTCTTTATGGAAAGCCTGTGGAACAAGAAAGCCGCTACCGCCAACCTTGCCATTCTGGCAGAACTGGCGGGCGGTTCCGACGAAGCCTGTTTCCCCGCCCAAGACGACGAGTTTTCCCAATACGCCAATCCGCAACTTGCCGCGCTGCCGCCCGAACAGCAGGAAGTATGGAGCAAGATCCTTGCGCTTGCCCTGTCCGCCAATGCGGGCAAGCCGAGCGAAAAATACCTGAAAGAGGCTAAAACGCTGATTGACACTCTGGGTGCAGACAGGTTCAAAAAAATGCTGCACGGCTGGATAGAATTTGTCTGCGGCAGCGAAGTGCAGACCGAAACCGTCACCCACGGAGAATACAGTTACAGCACCCATGTCCTGCCTGTTTGCAGCGTCAACCAGACCGTGCTCAAAGGGCTGGTGTGGATGTGCAGCCATTTCCACGACAGCGCCACCCTGTCCGCCCTTACCCAACTTGCGCTGCATTCATACGACAAAATCCCCAATCTCGGCGCGCGCTATGCTTCCGTGGGCAACGCCTGCTTCTACGCGCTGTTCCGCTCCAAAGGGCTGGACGGCATTGCCTGCCTTTCACGCCTGCGCCTGCGGATTAAGTTCAGCAACGTGCAGAGCGCGATTGCCAAATATTTGGACGAAGCCGCCGCACAGCGGGGCGTGTCTCGCAACGAAATCGAAGACATGGCGGTGGACAGCTTCGGCTTGCAGGAAGGCTGCCGCGACTACGACTTCGGCGGCTACACTTGCCGTCTGGCGGTAACGGGCGTAGGCAAGTCCGAACTGCGCTGGTTCAAACCCGACGGCTCGCCGCAGAAAACCGTACCCGCCTTCGTGAAAACCGACCATGCCGACAAACTGAAAAAGCTCAAAGCCACACAAAAAAACCTCAACACCACGCTCACCGCCCAACGCGACCGCTTGGACCAAATGATGCGCTCCGAACACCGCGTACCGCTGGAACACGCCGAACAGTATTACTGGCAACACGGACTGATGTCCTGCCTCACGCGCCCGCTAATATGGCAGTTTTTCCGCGACGAAAACGATACGCAGGGTCGCACTGCATTGTGGTTGGACGGAACATGGGTGGACGAAACGGGCGCGCAAACCGATGTTTCAGACTGCCTGCAAATCAGCTTGTGGCATCCCGCGCTCGCTACGCAGCAAAGCATCGCCCAGTGGCGTCAACTGCTGTTGGACAAAGAAATCCGCCAGCCGCTGAAACAGGCATACCGTGAAATCTATCTGCTCACCGAAGCCGAAATCAACACCAAAACATACAGCAACCGCTTTGCCGCCCACATCCTGAAACAACACCAATACATGACGCTTGCCAAGGGGCGCGGCTGGAGGGGCTCGCTGGCAGGCGCGTGGGACGGCGGCGACGATGCAACCGTATCGTTGGATTTGCCCGAATACAACCTGCGCGCCGAATTTTGGACAAACGCGGTGGACAGCGAAGAAGCGTGGACGGAAAGCGGTATCTGGCAGTATGTCAGCACCGACCAAGTGCGCTTTCACCGGTTGGACGACGGTTACAATGCCACCGCGCTGGACTTAATTGATATTCCGCCGCGCGTGTTTTCCGAAGTGTTGCGCGACGTGGATTTGTTTGTGGGCGTGGCGAGCGTAGGCAACGACCCGACTTGGGAAGACAACGGCGGAGAGGCGCGTTTTTACAGCTACTGGCAGAGCTATTCCTTCGGCGATTTGGGCGAAGTCGCCAAAACCCGCAAAGCCGTGCTGGAAACCCTGCTGCCGCGCCTGAAAATCGCCAAGGTTGCCCACATAGACGGCAACTTCCTCGTCGTGCAGGGCAAACTGCGTACCTACAAAATCCACATCGGCAGCAGCAACATCCTGATGCTGCCGGACGACCAATACCTCTGCATCGTGCCCGACAGCCGCAAAAAAGACGCATCAGACAAGCTGTTTATCCCGTTTGAAGGCGACAACACGCTCTCGGTCGTCCTCTCCAAAGCCATGCTGCTGGCGGAAGACGACAAGATTACCGACAGCACGATTACCTCGCAGATTCAGCGGTAAATTGGGACAGCCTGAAAAACGCAAATGCCTCCATCCTTGCGGTTTCAGGCTGTTTTGGAACACAGGACGCGTAGGCAGCACATGCCCGCCCTACGGCGAGAACACAAGGCATAGGTCGGGTTCAAACCCAACATTTCGGGAATGTTTGACCGTTTTGTTGCGGTTTGAGCCGACCTGCGCTTGTTAAATATCTGCTGCCGAAGGTCGTCTGAAAGCGCAGCCTGTCCTTCGGGTTATCAAATTTCAGACGACCCGAAACCTTCAACAACAAGGAAAAACCATGCTCTCCACCCAAGCAAAGCAACTGATGCAACAATATAAAACTCAA
>NZ_AJMT01000149.1:0-3738 GCF_000260655.1 Neisseria sicca VK64 | reverse complement strand
ACCTGACCCATCTATTCATAAAATTGAGCGTCACTTACAGGAAATTCAAACTGTAAGTTATAGCGCGTCACCTAAAATCCCTATATTTACCGAAGATAATGAAGCGCGTGTCATTTTAAATGCGATTTTTGGCTACTTTGACAGCAGATGCAGATATTTTAGAGATTTAAGAGACAAGTTTCACTTTGTTAATGCCAGTATCGGTTGCGAAATATTGAAAGAAATTTTCAAAGACCAGTATTTAAATCAAAACACCATGAATGCCATTTGTATATTAGATGGTGACAATAACGGTCAGAAAGCAATGAAACATAATATTATTGTATTGCCTGGCAACAAAAATCCCGAACAATTGATTTTTGATTACTACGACGAATTAGCTAACGAACAAAATTTCGAAATGTATCAGACTCAGATTTTTTGGAATACTGATACAGCCTTAAGCAACGGTTTGACCAAGCACCGGTATATTAACTCAATTAAACCGCAAATATCAGCGATTGAAGAAAGAATTAATCAATTGAGACAAGATGGTAAATCTGCATCAGGTGTAAGAAGAGAAAGCAATAAAACTGTTTTTAATGACAATCTCGAAGAATTTAAAATAGTTTTCGATTTTTGGTTGGATAACCATTACACAGAAATAGAACAATTCTACCGGGACTTGCGCCATTGTTTCCGCCAAGTAGCATTGTTGCACAAATTAGACCCAGAACTTTGGCCGAAAAGTGCTCGTTTAAGTGAAAATAGAATACCAGACAATTCTTAATGATGCTGACTTTTTTAGTTTATTATTAAGAATAAAAAATTATTGAGTAAAAAATATGGCAGGCAACCCCAAACCCCTAACACCTTTACGCTATCCTGGCGGTAAAGGGGCTTTTGCTCCTTTTGTAAAATCAGTCATTGAAACAAATCATCTCAAAGGCGGTCATTATATGGAACCGTTTGCAGGTGGAGCAGGAGTAGCATTGGATTTACTCTTTAACGGCTATGTTTCCGATATCCATATTAATGATGCAGATTTGGCCATCTATCACTTTTGGCATGCTATCGTTACTAATACAGATGATTTTCTAGCACTACTACAACAAGCTCCCTTAACTATTGAAGAATGGGAGAAGCAAAAGCTGATTTTAAAACATCCTGAAAACCATTCTGATTTAGAGCATGGTTTTGCAACTTTTTATTTAAATCGCACCAATCACTCTGGTATTTTAAAAGCGGGCGTAATTGGTGGCAAAGCCCAAAATGGTACATACAAATTGGATGCTCGGTTTAATAAAGTCCGTTTATCTAGCCTAATTAAACGTATTGCTAATTATGCCAATAATATTCATGTGTATAACCTTGATGCGCTTGAACTATTAGGTAAAGCAGACAAAATATTACCTTCCCCTGCTTTAATCTATCTTGACCCACCTTACTATATTAAAGGTCATCGTTTGTACCGTAATTTCTATAATCACGATGACCACGTTCAGATTTGTGATGCTTTAGGTACAATTAAAACACCTTGGATTGTTTCATATGATAATTGTAATGAGATTAAGTCTATTTATAAAAATTATTATCAAGAAGAATACATCTTATCCTACTGCGCATATAAAAGAATTAAGGGTTCCGAAGTCATGATTTATGGGAAAAATGTATTGAGACCTAACAGCAAGTTGTAGTCTACACATGATTATGTGTGCGCTTTAGGTACATATTCCATCGGTCTTCCAAACTACTCCCCCTTTCCACTCAAACCAAAGGTCGTCTGAAACCCATTTTCAGACGACCTTTTGCCACTTTGCAAAGCAAAGATTCCGACTACCCTCTCCCCAAACGCCGCCCGAACCAGTAAACTCCCCATATTTCAACAACTTCTTGGAAACCAACCATGCCCCGTATCCACCCGCTCCACCTGTTCCCGCCCCACATCGCCGAACGCGGCCTGCTGTATTTTCAGCAGGGCAAAGTTGGTGCTGTCCAAAAAACTTCTGCAGGGCGTTATCGGGCGGAGGTGTGCGGTTCGGAAAACTATTCGGTATGGCTGAAGCTGGATAGTGATTTGTACATTAAGGACGGGGGCTGCGATTGTCCTTATGGCTGGGCGTGCAAGCATATGGCGGCGTTGTGGTATGCGGTGCGCGCTCAAACGCCGGACGAGCGGCCAGACGAATCCAATGCGCAACAGCCTAAAAAGGGCGGCAATCCGTATCGGCAGCAGCTCTCCAGAATCTTTCCCCGAACCCGATATTATGATTACTACGAAGCCGCCGATTTGGGCTTCAGGCTGCAAAACTGGTTGGAAGATGTGGCGCAGGAGGGGACGGAGGCGTTGCAGCAGGCTTTGCCTCTGTTGATACCGCGTTTGCAGGATGCTTTTGAAAAGGCGGACGATTCGGACGGTATGTTGGGCGATGCTATGTATATGGCAATCGACCTGCTGGAAGAGGCGGTCATGGAAAACGTCCCAAAGCGTTTGATTAATTTTTTGGACAAATGTTTGGACGACAGCCGCTATTTTGATTTCTCGGAGGCAGGCAATAAAATCTACCAAATCCGCGCCCGAATCTGGCGGCTGCGCGGCGAATGGCAGGCGTGGCAAGATTATGTGGCTAAACGTTTGGCTGTTACCAAGTCGGGTTGGGAACATGAATTTTGGGCAATCGAGGGCTGGCAGGTTTTGCAGGCGAAAGGCGATACTGCTGCCGCGCAGGATTATTTCAGACGACATCTGCACCTGCCGAAATTCAGACAAATTGCGGTAGAACAAGCAGTCGGGCAGCAAGATTGGACGGAAGCGGAACGCCTCTTGCGCGAAGGCATCAGCATTGCCGAAGATGAAGGAACACTCGGCACAGCGCACAAATGGAAGCTGCAACTTTTCGATGTATTGAAGGAAACCGGTAAAAATGTACGCGAAATCGCAGCGGATTTGGCGTTTTCCACCAGCCTTTCATTGCCGCATTACGAAGCGTGGAAAGCCACGTTTTCCGCTGCCGAATGGCCGCACGAATTCAACCGCCTGCTTGCGCGCCTGTCAGGTCAATATTCGCTACAAGCTGAAATATTGGAGCATGAACAGGAATTCGACCTGTTGCTCGCCCTATTGCAGCAACATCTTTCGTTGTACATGATGGAACGTTTTGCCCCGTCTTTTCCCGAGCCGTATCACGACCAAATCGTAGCTTGCTACCTGAAAATCTTTGCGGCTGAAATCAATAAGGCAAGCAACCGTAAGCAATACCGCCAGCTCTTTAACCAATTAAAGACCCTCCGCCGCCAATATTCCGCACAACGGCAGGCAATGGAAGACTTCGCCGACGAAATCAGGGAACGATATAGCGAAAAACCGCGTCGGCCTGCGTTGCTGGAAGAATTGGATCGGGCGGGGTTTTAGGGTACAGGAGGTTGGATTGGGCGCGTCGCACTTTCATACGCCTGCAAATCACACAAAACTTGGAATCTGCGTGCAGCCTTTCTAAACTCCCCCTTTCCAACCAAACCAAAGGTCGTCTGAAATCCGTTTTCAGACGACCTTTACGTCCGTAGGCAATGCGTTCCTTTATGCCGCGCCCCAATCAGTTCAATCATGTATAGTGGATTAAATTTAAACCGGTACGGCGTTGCCTCGCCTTGCCGTACTATCTGTACTGTCTGCGGCTTCGTCGCCTTGTCCTGATTTAAATTTAATCCACTATAAATCATGTACACAACGCTTTCCCGCCTATCTGCACACCTTTCCTG
>NZ_AJMT01000148.1:0-4180 GCF_000260655.1 Neisseria sicca VK64 | reverse complement strand
CGTCGCCTTGTCCTGATTTAAAGTTAATCCACTATACCATCCTGCGCAAAATGAAAACGCGCCCATCAAAACCGCAGCCATTACAGACACACCGGCTTTCGCTATAATGGAATACACCCTCCACTTGGCGCGAAAGGAATATTTATGAATCCCGAAAACACCCTGTGTCTGATTATCGACATCCAAGAACGCCTCCTCCCCGCCCTGCACGACAAAGACGATATGCTGCACCACAGCCGTATCCTGATACAGGGGCTTCACGCCTTAGGCGTCCCGTTTGCCGTGACCGAGCAATATCCGAAAGGATTGGGCAAAACGGTTCCCGCCGTATCCCTGCTGCTGCCCGAAACCACGCCTTTTATCGAAAAAACCCGTTTCTCCGCCCTCTCCCCCGAAACGCACGCGATTTTGACGCAGGCAGCCGTTCAAAACATCATCTTAATCGGTGCAGAAACCCATATTTGTATGCTGCAAACCGTATTGGATTTGCGCTTGGAAGGTTTCAACGTTTACGCTCCCTTTGAATGCACGACATCCCGTTCACCTGCAAACAAAGAAAACGGACTGGCGCAAATGCGCGAAGCCCGCGCCACCGTTTCCAATGTGGAAAGCATTTTGTTCCAACTGTTGGGCGATGCCCGCCACCCCGCCTTTAAAACCGTTTCCAAACTGATTCAATAGCCTGTTAAGGTCGTCTGAATGCAATACACCATCACTGAAGCCGCCAAAACCGACCTGCCCGACATTGTCGAGATTTACAACAGCACCATAGCCGCCCGCCAATCCACTGCCGACCTGACGCCTGTCAGCATTGCCGAACGCGAACCTTGGTTCGACGCACACGGCGGCAAGCAGCCTCTGTATGTATTGAAAAATCACGAAGGCACGGTTTTGGCTTGGTGCAGCCTCAGCGACTACTACCCGCGCCATGCCTACCACATCAGCGCAGAAATCAGCCTCTATGTCCGCCATGACGCGCGCGGTATCGGCGTGGGCAAAATCCTTCTGCAAAATGTGCTCGAGCGCGCACCGTCCTTGGGCATTAAAAACATATTGGCAGTCATCTTCGGACATAACTACCCCAGCATGCACCTGTTTCACCAGTTCGGCTTTACGGAATGGGGGCGATTGCCCGCCGTATGCGACTTAGGAGAACAACAAGCCGATGTTGTCATCTTAGGCAAAAAATTGGTCGATTGAATCCCCGACAGCCAAACCGCAACTTTTCCCCAACACTACTCAACCCAAACCAAAATGACCGCTCCCCAAACCTGCCCCTGCTCTTCAGGACAACTTTATAACGACTGTTGCGCCCCGTTCCACCGCCACGAAAACCTGCCGCAAACCGCCGAACAGCTGATGCGCTCCAGATACAGCGCCTATGTTTTGCACGATATCGCCTATATCGTTGAAACGACTGTCCCTTCCCAGCAACACCTGCTCGATCAAGCCGATATGCTGGCATGGAGTCAGACGACCCATTGGCAGGGTTTGGAAGTATTGCAACACGCCAATGTCGGCAAACAACACGCCCAAGTCGAATTCAAAGCCTATTTTCAAGACGGTCAGGAAACAGCCTGCCATCATGAATTATCCGCCTTCGTCAAAATCGACGACCGCTGGTATTTCATCGACCCGACCACGCCCTTACCCGGCATGAAACATGACTGCATCTGCGGTTCGCACAAAAAATTCAAAGCCTGCTGCGGCCGTTTTTTCAAATAACAAACCCTGCCCATCCACAGGCAAATTTGAAACCATGCCCGTAGACAGGCTGCGTCTCCTGAAAACACCGGTTTCAAAAATGCCGCCAATCCCTCCCTCTTCCCCACCTCAATCCGCCTGAAAAACAGCCCTTTCCGTTATAATTCCCTTTTTCCCGCCCCATTCCTCAACAGACGACATGAAAGCCGCCTTTTTCCTCCTCTACCTCATCCAGCTTCTGCCCTTCAAAGTTATACACAAAATCGCCGACGCAGTGGGCATCCTCGCCTATTACGCCGTCAAACCGCGCCGTAAAGTCGGCGAAACCAACCTCAGAAAATGCTTTCCCGAATGGAGCGAAGACAAACGCAAAGCCGTGCTCAAACGCCATTTTCAGCACATGGCGAAGCTGATGTTCGAATACGGACTGTATTGGTACGCGCCTGCCGACAGGCTGCGCAAACTCGTGCATTATCAAGACAAACACCATCTTGATAACACGCTCGCGTCAGGCGAAAAAGTCATCCTGCTTTATCCGCATTTCACCGCATTTGAAATGGCGGTTTACACCCTCAATCAGGACGTGCCGCTGACCAGCATGTATTCGCACCAAAAAAACAAAGCGTTGGACGAACAAATCCTCAAAGGCCGCCACCGCTACGACAACGTCTTCCTCATCGGCCGCACCGAAGGCCTGCGCGCGATTATCAAGCAACTGCGAAAAAGCGACGCCCCCTTCCTTTACCTGCCCGATCAGGATTTCGGCCGCAACGACTCCATCTTCGTCAACTTCTTCGGCATACCCACCGCCACAATTTCAGGCTTAAGCCGCATTGCAGGCATGACCAAAGCCAAAGTTATCCCCGCCATTCCGACGCGCAATGCCGACAACACGGTTACGCTGCGTTTCTATCCCGCATGGGAAAACTTCCCTTCAGACGACGTTGTAGCCGATACCCAACGCATGAACGATTTTATCGAAGCACGGGCAAGGGAAAATCCCGAACAATATTTCTGGCTGCACAAACGCTTCAAAACCCGCCCTGAAGGCGAACAGGGATTTTATTGAATTACATACAATTACAACAAAAAGCAAAGCCCGTCATATTCGGGCTTTTATCATTTCTATTAAATCGAAAATTAACAACGATAGTAACAAATTTTTAATTGAGAATTTTTCACATTAACTCTTTGGATAAAATGGATATTCAACCCCATTAAACGGGAAACAGAGGAAAAAACCGGCGTATTTCCCGTAAAACATAAATATGATGCAAAATTTTGATTAACATATTAAATTTAATTTAATTTAAAATCAAAGCGTTATAAAATAACATTTTTAAAAAATCAATTGCACCAACCATCCCTTAAAGAATATAGTGCCAAATTTATAAAAATATAATTTTAATATTTATAAAAATTTAAAATTAATAGAATTATATTTTATATTTTTTATAAATATTGGAATGTTATAAATATATATTTTACATAAAAAAATAATGTAAACCACTTGGCAAACCCAAAATTTTCGCGTAAATTTCGTTACATCAAATTACAGCCGTACTGGCAAGATTTGATACTCCGGTTTCCTACTGCAAGCTTCCAGCTTGCAAGTGAATGTTTCGAGACTCACTCCCTCGAAACAAAAGTTTACCCGCACGGAGTTGAGCCGTGCAGGTAAAGCCGCAGGCGAAAGCCTGTATTGTTTGTGAAGCGTAAATCTCTGATTTGAGGTATTGGGGCAATCCTGTGGGGGATTGCCTCCTTTTTTTGTTCATCCGCTTCATTACACCAGCAAGGGCTTATAGCGAACAAAAGCAGAAAATGCCCATCAACCACCCCACTCCGCCTCAAACGCAAATATAGTGGATTAACTTTAAATCAGGACAAGGCGACGAAGCCGCAGACAGTACAGATAGTACGGAACCGATTCACTTGGTGCTTCAGCACCTTAGAGAATCGTTCTCTTTGAGCTAAGGCGAGGCAACGCCGTACTGGTTTAAAGTTAATCCACTATAACGCCTGCCGTTTAAATAAGGCCTTGCCTGAAGGATGACGAGTTTACCGCCTGCGAAAGCCCATTCGATGTCTTGTTCGCCGTTGCCGAAAAGCTGTTTGATTTGCTGTCCGGCTTGGTCGAGGTGGCGGATTTGGTCGTGATTCATGACGTTGCCTCCGGTGATCGGTACTTCCCTGACGCCGCCGTTTTCATCCAATTGCAGCGCGGTGGTTTCGTTGGAGGAGCTGAGGCGTTGTACGGCGTCGTTGCGGCGGTTGTAAACGGCTTGTTCCGCCACCCGTTTTCCTTCGACTACGCGAATGCCCAGCCCGCGTTTGGCGGCGATGTAGGAAGTGTTTTTCTGCGCGGTATCGTAGGGATTGACGGTAACGAGTACGCCGGAGGGGTCGGCATTGATGCTTTGCTGGACGAAGACGCTCATTTTCACGCTGTCGTGCGGCAGTCCGGCGATGCGGC
>NZ_AJMT01000147.1:0-2606 GCF_000260655.1 Neisseria sicca VK64 | reverse complement strand
CAGCAGAACTCAGGCGTATGAGCGGGTTTGTTTTACGGCATGGGAAGTTTGTTATAGTGGATTAACTTTAAACCAGTACGGCATTGCCTCGCCTTAGCTCAAAGAGAACGATTCTCTAAGGTGCTGAAGCACCAAGTGAATCGGTTCCGTACTATCTGTACTGTCTGCGGCTTCGTCGCCTTGTCCTGATTTAAATTTAATCCACTATATTTTACAACCCTTGGCGGTCGAGCCAGCGTTCGGCATCCAGTGCGGCTTGGCAACCGGAAGCCGCGCTGGTGATGGCTTGGCGGTAGGTGTGGTCTTTAACATCACCTGCCGCCCATACGCCTTCGATATTGGTCGCGCCGACGTTGTCGCCCGTACCGCCTTTGGTTTTCAGGTAGCCGGTTTCATCCATATCGAGCTGGCCTTTGAAAATGTCGGTGTTGGGTTTATGGCCGATGGCGATGAAAACGCCTTTGACGGCAATATCTTCGGTGGTGCCGTCGTTGCGTTTCAGGCGAGCGCCGGTGACGCCGCCTTCGTCGCCCAAGACTTCTTCCAGATTGCTGTTGAGTTTGAGGATGATTTTGCCTTCTTCAACGCGCTGCATGAGTTTGTCCACCATGATTTTTTCGGCGCGGAAGCTGTCGCGGCGGTGGATCAGGGTAACGGTGTTGGCGATGTTGGCGAGGTAAAGGGCTTCCTCTACGGCAGTATTGCCGCCTCCGACGACGGCTACGTCTTGTTGTTTATAGAAGAAACCGTCACAGGTCGCGCAGGCGGATACGCCTTTGCCGGCAAAGGTTTCTTCACTGGGCAGCCCCAGATATTTGGCGGATGCGCCGGTGGCGACAATCAGGGCGTCGCAGGTGTATTCGCCCATGTCGCCTTTGAGGGTGAAGGGTCGGTTTTGCAAATCGACGGTGTGGATTTGGTCGAAAATCATTTCGGTGCCGAAGCGTTCGGCATGGGCAAGGAAGCGCGCCATCAGTTCCGGGCCTTGTACGCCTTCGGCGTCGGCGGGCCAGTTGTCGACTTCGGTGGTGGTCATCAGTTGTCCGCCCTGTTCGACGCCGGTAATGATGACGGGCTTGAGGTTGGCGCGGGCGGCATAGACGGCGGCGGTGTAGCCGGCAGGCCCTGAGCCGAGGATGATGAGTTTGTGATGGTTGCTCATGATGTTTTCCTTACTGAGAGATTGAGTGTGTTTCAGACGAGGTAGATTTTACTTGAAACTCAGGTCGTCTGAAAATGCAGATGCGCCCGCATTCCCCTTTTCTTTTGATAAAGGGTATTGACTGAAGGCATCTTGTATAGTGGATTAACTTTAAAGCAGTACGGCGTTGCCTCGCCTTGCCGTACTATCTGTACTGTCTGCGGCTTCGTCGCCTTGTCCTGATTTAAAGTTAATCCACTATATTTTATGGCTAGGGATAAACAAAGGTCGTCTGAATTTTCAGACGACCTTCATCTGTTTTAATCGGCAAATCTGCGAACTCTGTTATGCTGTCTTTCTCTGATCAGCAACCCGTTTAAAACAATCAAATGGCTTTAGCGGCGGCGGCCAAAACCGCGACTCATCGGGCGGCGATAATTGGACGGCTGCTGGGTTGTTTGACGGTAACGTTGCTGTTGCGCCGCCTGTTGTTGCGCAGGCAGGCTGCGGGTATTGAGTTGCTGGCTGGTACGGCTGTTGGGACGGGCCGTTTGATAATAATGGGCGCGTGCGCGTTGGGCAATCGGGCTGTTTTGATTACGCGCTTGTGTGAATTTGTTTGCCAACGCGTTACCGATGAATGCACCTGCCGCCGTGCCGACCAAGCTTTGGAGCAGCCAGCTGCCAGTGGATTGGTCGTAAATATATTGTTGTCCGTCTGTTCCGGTCACAGGCTGACCATTGTTGCCGTTGGCTTGCGCTTCGGCTGGAATGGTATCTTTCACACCTTCCGGCGTGAGTTGGTAAATCGTATTGTCTTGTTGTTGGGCAAGTTGCTGCTGAAGCGCTTCGATTTGTTTTTGCTGCTGCTCAAGCTGGGCTTGGGTATTGTCTTTGCAGGCAGCGAGAGCAAGTGAGGAAAGTGCGACTAAGGCAATGAGTTTTTTCATTTTTTTATCCTTTTTGAAGTGGTATTGTCTAAGCCGAGCGTTATCGGCAAACTGCGCGTCAATATACTGCGCCTTGCCGTGGAATATGGTGCAAATTTGATTTTTATCAAGTGCGTCAATATGGTTTACAAAGGCAGGCGGGGAAGTTTGGCTGCGAAAGCAAGGCTGTTGGCAATCAGGCTGCCATGGTTTTCCATTTCGTGTTCGGTTTCGACAATCAGCAAGTTGTCAGGACGGCGGGCATGCAGGCTCATATGCATTTGGGCGGGGGTAAATGGGAGATGGTGGCGTTTGGCAAACGCTTGGGCGCGTTGGTTGGCGGTTTTCAGCATAGGCAACAATGTGATATCCAGATGGAAACGGTGTACCCCCAATACCAAGATGCGTGCGGCAAAAAAGTCGGCTTCCTCTGTAAAGACAGCAGGGCTGTCTGCTTCAAAATCGTGCCTTTCGCCTGCAATCAAAGTGGCAACCATACGGATTTGCGGAATCAATGCCTCGCTGATCAGCGTATC
>NZ_AJMT01000146.1:0-3698 GCF_000260655.1 Neisseria sicca VK64 | reverse complement strand
TTTTTCAGACGACGTTTTACGCTTTACCACATCAAGATTGAAGGCTCCGGCGTCACCTGATAACCCTCCTTGCGCAACTTCTCAATCAAGCCTTGCTCAGACATTAGGTGCATGATGCCTACGGCAAACACCGTTTTCTTTTTAGCAGATATCTCTTTGATTTTCGGCAGCCAACTTTGATTGCGCTTAATCAGCAAATCGCTGCGTACCCAAGATAAAGCGGGAATAGTATCGGGATACTTTTGAGCAAATTCCTTTTCGAATTCAGTTTGCACCAAAGGTAAATCCTCGAACTTTCCTTTCTCATAGGCATTGAAAAGACGTTTGGTTTCCCGTTCGGCATACTCTTCATTCGTTCTCAATGTCAACATTTTAATCATCAACTTTTCCGGCTGACTGGCAAAAATTTGAGAAAAATCCATCACATCCTCTAAAGCAAGGCGTGTTTTACCGGACTCTTGTGCCGCTTTCGACAGCAAAATATCCACACCTGTCTGGTTGCTGTATTCAGGCGGATAAATACTTAAAGCAAACAGCAACACCGCCCAAGGATGCATGTGGTCGATGTACGGTGCCATCTGAGCCAACTCCGGACTTTTCATAAAGTCCTGTTGCAACAGTTCAAAATTCTTATCGCCCAACTTGGATTTCAAAGAATCTTGACTATAAATTTTTTGCATAAACTCTTGATATTTCGCCATCTCTTCATCATTGAGCTGGGGCAGCATATCGGCCTCGGTAACCAACTGTTCGACAGATGCCAGCAGATTCTTTGCATCTTTAGACAAGGTGGCATTGGGCTTACCGATATGGATGGTACCGACCAAATAAGAATCCGGCTGCCCCGATTTGCTGATTTTCCAAACATTACTGGTTAATTTAGGGGTATCCCAATTCAATTCAGGACGAATAACAACAGAAGCCGCTTTTTCTTGCTTTGCTGCCGGTTTCTCCGAAACCTCCTGTTTACATGCAGACAACGGCACAATCGCCAAACAAACAGCCAACAGAGACAATAATTTATTCATCTTTTCCTCTTCATCATCATGAAATGTGGCAACAGTATAGTGTATAGGGGGTTAACTTTAAAATAGACTGATATGTTAAATAAAATACCCGATTTTATTACCAGATCTTAAAACTATTTTGCTCCTTAACTATCGAACTGCCCTAATAAACAAAATGGCTTCTTTGCACATCCCGAGCGATACCGGCTATTGAGCCGACAATAAGGAAAAGGTCGTCTGAAACCGCCCGACTGATGATACAATTTCGCCTGAATATCCACTTCGGAACACGGTCATGAGTCTCTACGCCATCGCCCACATCATCCACCTCTATTGCGCCATCGCCTTTGTCGGCGGCGTATTTTTCGAAATGCTGGTTTTGTCCGTCATGCACACCGGCCGCGTCTCACGCGAATCGCGCCGCGAAGTCGAACGCGCCATGTCCTACCGCGCCGTCCGCGTTATGCCGCCCGTCGTCATTACGCTTTTCATCAGCGGCATCGTCATGGTATTCAACCGCTACCTGCCCTTTTTGAGTCAACCCTTCGCCACCTCATTCGGTACGTTCCTCACCCTCAAAATCCTGTTGGCAGTCAGCGTCCTCGTCCATTTCGCCATCGCCGTCGTCAAAATGGCACGGCGCACCCTGACCGTCGGCTGGTCCAAATACATCCACGCCGTCGTGTTTTCTCATATGCTGTTCATCGTATTTTTTGCCAAAGCCATGTTCTATCTGTCTTGGTAAGCTGTTTTCAGACGACCTATTTACCATCAGAGGTCGTCTGAAAAACAAAGAACGAACACAAAATAACACGCTGACAAATAGCGGCATTTAAAAGCAAAAAATCCGCATAACCCACAAAACCAATATGACCAAGTCAGCCGCGCTATCCCCTCTTTCTCATCAGCTGAGGCAGATTATTCAAAATTAAAAGGTAACGAGGTTCATATATAGTGGATTAAATTTAAATCAGGACAAGGCGATGAAGCCGCAGACAGTACAGATAGTACGGAACCGATTCACTTGGTGCTTCAGCACCTTAGAGAATCGTTCTCTTTGAGCTAAGGCGAGGCAACGCCGTACTGGTTTAAAGTTAATCCAATATAAAACCGATTTACTTCTTGCTTCCTAAGCGTGAGGAAATTTTTCTCTTTAATCAAGGATACGAAAAAATGTTGTATCGCTAAAATCAATTCATAATAAAAGGTCGTCTGAAAAAGATTCAGACGACCTTTTATATGGAAAACAGCAAATCGACTCTGCTATTTTGTTGGGCTTGCCTGCCTTTTATTCATATGCGTCATCATCATGCACGATGACCTTATTGACATAAACGGGCTGCACTGACGTTTCTTCATTCACAACAGGAGGCTCTGTCTGTGACGCAGATGTTTCGGTAGTCATTGGCGTTGCCGGCAGCGTGTTGTGTGCAGAATGCGTTTCTTCGCGTTGGATATCTACTTGCGGCGCCAAAGGCTCATGCTCTACCGATGGAGTCTCTTGCTTACCGGTTTCAGGCTTCAATTCGGATACGGTAGCGGCTTCTACCGGCTGACTTTCTGCCGGCAAAACCACAGGAGCCACAGACTCCGATACGGACGTATGCTCCTCTACATCAACTGTTTTTGTCGAAACTTCTTCCGCTACCGGAGCTTGCGTAGTTGGCGTAGTTTCTGTTGTTACCCTTGTTTCTACTGTTGCAGGCGCCTCCGTTTGGGCTGGCGTTTCTTCGGTTGCAGAAATTTCCGTCTTGGTTGGCAGCGTTTCTACCTTTTCAAGTGATTCAAATCGGATTGGTGCTTCTACTGTTTCATGCGTTTCTGCTTTAACTGGCACTTCTACCACTTCAGACATTTCTGATTTGGTTGGTGCTTCTACCGTTTCAGATGCTTCTGCTTTAGCCGACGTATCAATTTCCTTGTTTTCTACGGTTTTTTTCTCGGTTGGCGCAGTTGTATTTGATCCTTCCTGTGTCGCCGAGCCAGCAGTTGTGCGATCAGATTTCTCGGTATCTGTCTGTTTGACATCCTCCGTTTTCACACTTTCTTTAACGAGGTCGTCTGAATTTGAATTACCTTCAGACTTTTTACCGTCTTCCGATTGGTTAGTCTGTGTAACTTCAGGATAAGGAATCGGCTCTTCTGACTTGCCTGCCGTTTCTTCCGGTTTGTCCTGTTCTGCCTTAGCTTGTTGGGATTCCGTAGCTTTTAATTTCGCATTGTCTTGTTTAGACTCAGGCTTGCCTCCTGTCGAACCTGATTTCTGCTGATTAAGCGGATACTCTCGAATAACGACTTCGGCAGGCGGAGTTTCGGTATGCGGCACATGACAGCTCTCGCCCATTTTGATGAAATCAATGCCTGAAATCAAAAAATTGGTGTTTTCCAGATTGCCTCTTAATCCGACATAGATTGGTGTGTTTTCAGGCGTATTTTTTCTGACGCTGATGATTTCCGCTGCAGCTTCATAGCCGTTTCCGCTACCGGGAAGCAAAGTGTAATTGTTTTTCAAATCACAACTTCGAATCCGGACATAATTGTTTTGAGTGACCAACATGCCTTCCAGCTCTTTGGCAAAGGCGGTTTGAGCGGTTGCTGAAAGCAACACGCCGCAAGTAAGGAAAATGTGTTTAACCATATTTTATTTCTTAATTTTCAAAGTAATCTATTCACACCAAAGAAAGCTTATGT
>NZ_AJMT01000145.1:0-14892 GCF_000260655.1 Neisseria sicca VK64 | reverse complement strand
CCTCGATAAAAGCTGTGCCAAGGCACAATCCAGCGTTTCCACGCTGGCGGTTTTGAGCGTTTTGGCAGGCGGATACATCGGCTTCGGTTATCTTGCCTATTTGAAAGTGGTCAGCGGCATTCCGCACGAATGGGGCGGCTTGGCGACTTTACTCGGCGCGGCAATGTTCCCCATCGCCTTGATCTGCATCCTGCTCGGCGGCGGCGAGCTGGTAACGAGCAATATGATGATTATGTCTTTGGGACGTTTGGCAGGGCGAATTTCCACAAAAATGCTGCTGCGCAACTGGGTTGTCGTGTGTCTGGGCAATTTGGCGGGAACGCTGGCGATGGCGTTTTTCCTCGGACACTACGTCGGCATGACCGAAGGCAGCGTGGCGGAAAAAACGATTGCGGTGGCGGAAGCCAAAGTCCATATGGATTTCGGCAGGGCTTTCGTCTCGGCGGTCGCGTGTAACTGGATGGTGTGTATGGGCGCATGGCTGCACTTTGCCGCCAAACATACGGCAGGGCGGATGTTGGCGATTTGGTTTCCCGTGATGATTTTCGTGTTAAACGGTTTCCAACACCTTGTCGCCAATATGTTCGTCATCCCCGCCGGTATTTTGGCGGGCGCAGATATTACATGGGGGCAGTTTTTCTTCAACATGATTCCCGTGTTTTTAGGCAATGTCTTAGGCGGCGCATCGTTTGTCGGCGCGTCGTACCTTTATACTTATAAAGATACGCTGAAAGATTGTGCCGAATAATCTATAGTGGATTAAATTTAAATCAGGACAAGGCGACGAAGCCGCAGACAGTACAGATAGTACGACAAGGCGAGGCAACGCCGTACTGGTTTAAAGTTAATTCACTATACATTTGAGCATACAAAACCTGCTTTAAAAAGCAGGTTTTGCCGTTTCAGACGACCCCTGCGACGATTTCCGACATAGTCCGTCTGATATAATGCCGCCTCAAAATAATCAGATACATGAAACACATGACTCAAGCCTCCCTCCCGCCCCGCCGCCTTTCCGTCGCCCCCATGCTCGACTGGACGGACCGCCACTACCGCTACCTCGCCCGCCAGATTACCCGCAACACATGGCTTTACAGCGAAATGGTCAATTCCGGCGCCATCGTCTATGGCGACAAAGACCGCTTTTTGATGTTCAACGAAGGCGAGCAGCCCGTTGCCCTGCAACTGGGCGGCAGCGACCCGTCCGATTTGGCGAAAGCGGCCAAAGCCGCCGAAGAATACGGCTACAACGAGGTCAACCTCAACTGCGGCTGCCCCAGCCCGCGCGTACAGAAAGGCTCGTTCGGCGCGTGTCTGATGAACGAAGTCATGCTGGTTGCCGACTGCCTCAACGCCATGCAGGACGCGGTCGGCATCCCCGTTACCGTCAAACACCGCATCGGCGTCGACAGACAAACCGAATACCAAACCGTCGCCGATTTCGTCGGCACGCTGCGCGACAAAACCGCCTGCAAAACCTTCATCGTCCACGCCCGCAACGCATGGCTGGACGGACTGTCCCCCAAAGAAAACCGCGACGTTCCGCCGTTGAAATACGATTACGTTTACCGCTTGAAAAAAGAGTTTCCCGAGCTGGAAATCATCATCAACGGCGGCATCACCACCAACGAAGCAATCGCCGGACACCTGCAACACGTTGACGGCGTAATGGTCGGCCGCGAGGCGTATCACAACCCGATGGTCATGCACGAATGGGACAGGCTGTTTTACGGCGATACCCGCAGCCCGATTGAATACGCCGATTTGGTGCAGCGCCTCTACACATACAGCCAAGCCCAAATCCAAGCCGGACGCGGCACAATCTTGCGCCATATCGTCCGCCACAGCCTCGGGCTGATGCACGGCCTGAAAAACGCCCGCACCTGGCGGCGTATGCTTTCTGACGCGACGCTGTTGAAAGACAACGACGGCAGCCTGATTCTCGAAGCGTGGAAAGAGGTCGAGCGGGCGAACGTATGGGAATGGCGCGGGTAAGTTGATTTTCGATTGCCGCTGTCCGGCAGCTGAAAATCGCCTCTTCTCCGCAAAAATGAGAGGTCGTCTGAAAACAGAACAGGTTTTCAGATGACCTCTCTTTAGCCCATATGACACAATCGGCCCAGTCTATTATAGTGGATTAAATTTAAATCAGGACAAGGCGACGAAGCCGCAGACAGTACAGATAGTACGGAACCGATTCACTTGGTGCTTCAGCACCTTAGAGAATCGTTCTCTTTGAGCTAAGGCGAGGCAACACCGTACTGGTTTAAAGTTAATCCACTATAAAATTCCCGTTTCAGACGACCTTTAAGAAAGAAAATTATGTATCACGCATTCGGCGGCGCGGCAGGCGTCCGCAACCTGACCGACCGCTTTTACGACCTGATGGAACTCGAGCCGCAATACCGCGCCCTGCGCCAAATGCACGGCGAAGACATGACGCTGATTCGCGAAAAACTCTACGAATTTTTCAGCGGCTGGCTCGGCGGCCCGCCCTTGTTCGAGCAGAAATACGGCCATCCCATGCTGCGGGCGCGGCACATGCCCTTTGCCGTGAATATGCAAGTGCGCGACGAATGGGTCGCCTGTTTCGCCCAAGCCATGAACGAATTGGAAATCGGCAAAGACCTCGCCGAGCCCGTCCTTATCCGCATTTTTGCGATGGCGGATTGGATGCGCAACCAAAACGAAGAAGGCGTAGAACCGCCCATGCCGCCGATGGCGGTCGATCCCACAATCCGCATTCCCGAGCTGAAAAACGTCTTAAAGCAATACAGCGTGGACGGTTATTTTAGGGAATTTGCAGACTAAGGTTCATCTGAAAATGCCGATATCGATTAATGAATACAAGAGAGTATGTAATGAAAAAATGGTTAGGAAAGATCGCAATTGTTTTGTTTGGATTAGGGCATATGGCTAATGCAAGTAACATCCCAAATTTTGCAGAAACAGAACTAGAGGCAAAACAAGGCAATGCTGCATCGCAATTTAATTTAGGTTTGATGTATTACTCAGGGAAAGGAGCGCCCAAAGATTATAAACAGGCAGAACATTGGTTCCGTAGAGCAGCAGAGCAAGGGGACGTGGATGCGCAGACCAATCTAGGAGGGTTGTATTATCAGGGAAAGGGTGTTGTCCAAGATTATAAGAAAGCTAAATATTGGTTTCAAAAAGCTGCTGCACAAGGCTTTGCTAAAGCCCAATATGATTTAGGATTAATCTATTTTTTGGGTAAGGGTATAGAGCAAGATTACGGGCAAGCAGCTCAATGGTATGAAAAGGCAGCAAAACAAGGATATCTTGATGCTCAATATGATTTAGCCATTATGTATGATAACGGATTAGGTGTCGGTAAAGCACCTGAGAAGGCGTTCCAATGGTATCGAAAGGCGGCGGAGCAGGGAGATAATCAAGCACAATATACCGTAGCTACAAGATATATGCATGGTTTAGGCGTGCAAAAAGATTTTAAACAGGCGGTGCTATGGCTACATCGTGCAGCAGATCAAGAAAATATCAAAGCTCAATTAGATCTTGGCGTGGCTTACAGCCATGGATTCGGTGTTCGTCAAGATGATAAGCAGGCACTGTATTGGTATCGCAAGGCAGCAGAACAGGGAAATGCAGAAGCTCAATATAATTTGGGTTTGATGTATGAAGAAGGACAAGGTGTATCCGAAAATCGAAAAGTTGCCAAAGAGTGGTACAAGAAGGCCTGTGATAATGGATTACAAGATGGTTGCAATGACTACCGACAGTTGAATAACGAAGGACATTAAACCTTTCTCAAAGGTCGTCTGAAACACATAGATAAACCCAAAAACATTCTGAATAAAAAAGGATTTTGAGATGAACACCTTATTGAAAAACATGATGCTTGCCTTGCTGTCTTTGGGCATGGGGCAGGCAGCTTGGGCGGATGATATTCCTGATTTTAGGGGAACCCTTCAAGCGGCGGAACGGGGAAATGTGAAAGCTCAAAATAATTTGGGTGTAATGTATGAAAAAGGGCTGGGCGTCCATCAAGACTATACACAGGCAATGAAGTGGTATCGTAAGGCGGCAGAACAAGGGGCTGCCACAGCCCAATATAATTTGGGATTGCTGTATGCCAACGACTCCAGTAACCATCAAGACTACGCACAGGCGGCAGAATGGTATCGCAAGGCTGCGGAACAAGGGCATCCCTCTGCTCAAAATAATTTGGGTGCAATGTATGCCAATGGGCAAGGAGTCCGTCAAGATTACTTACAGGCAATGGAGTGGTATCACAAGTCGGCAAAACAAGGGTATGCTCCGGCCCAAAATAATTTGGGTGTAATGTATGAAAAAGGACAAGGTGTTCGTCAAGACTATGCACGAGCAGTGGAATGGTTTCTCAAAGCAGCGGAACAAGGGACGGCTACCGCCCAATTTAATTTGGGTTTAATGTATGAAACAGGACGAGGCGTCCGCCAAGACTATGCACAGGCAGCGGGGTGGTTTCGCAAGGCTGCGGAACAAGGGGATGCCTATGCCCAACATAATTTGGCGCTTATGTACGCGTTTGGTCGAGGCGTCCCCCAAAATTATACAATTGCCAAAGAATGGCTTGGCAAGGCTTGTACCAATGGAGATCAGCAAAGTTGTGACGCTTACCGTACATTGGATTAAGTAGGATAATGAAACCTTTCCCAAAGGTCGTCTGAAGTACATAGACAAACCCAAAAACATTCTAAATAAAAAAGGATTTTGAGATGAACACCGTATTGAAAAAAATGATGGTTGCTTTGCTGGCTTTGGGCATAGGGCAAGCAGCTTGGGCTGATAATGTGCCGGATTTTAAGAAAACGCTTCAAGCTGCAGAACAAGGATTTGCAGCTGCCCAATATAATTTGGGTGTGATGTACGACAATGGGCAAGGAGTCCGTCAAGACGATGCACAGGCAGTGCAGTGGTATCGCAAGGCTGCAGAACAAGGGCATGCTAAAGCCCAATATAATTTGGGTGTGGCGTATATCAACGGACAGGGAGTCCGTCAAGACGATGCACAGGCGGTGCAGTGGTTTGGCAAGGCTGCAGAACAAGGATATGCTAAAGCCCAATATAATTTGGGTGTGATGTATGACAAAGGTGAAGGAGTTCGTCAAGATCATGCACAGGCGGTGCAGTGGTATCGCAAGGCTGCAGAACAAGGGGATGCTCCAGCCCAATATAATTTGGGTGTGATGTATGCCAACGGACAGGGAGTCCGTCAGGACGATGCACAGGCAGTGCAGTGGTATCGCAAGGCGGCGGGACAAGGTCATGCCAAAGCCCAATATAATTTGGGTGGGATGTATGCCAATGGGAAAGGAGTCCTTCAAAACCTTGTACAGGCAGAGCAGTGGTATCGTAAGGCTGCAGAACAAGGGATTGCGGAAGCCCAATATAATTTGGGTGTGATGTACGACAATGGGCAAGGTGTTCGTCAGAACTATAAGATTGCCAAAGAGTGGTTTGGTAAGGCTTGTGATAATGGAATACAGCTAGGTTGCGATGCTTACCGAGAATTGAATCAGGCAGGATATTGAATCTTTATCCCAAGGTCGTCTGAAATACATATACAAACCCAAAAACCTTCTGAATAAAAACAGGATTTTGAGATGAACACCTTATTGAAAAACATGATGCTTGCCTTGCTGTCTTTGGGCATAGTGCAAGCAGTTTGGGCGGATGATGTTCCTGACTTGCAGAAAACCTTGCAATCGGCGAGACAGGGGAATGCCGCTGCCCAATTCAATTTGGGTTTAATGTATGATAAAGGGCAGGGCGGCGTTCGCCAAGACCATGCCGAAGCGTTCAAATGGTATAGCCAAGCGGCGAAACAGGGATTTGTCCTGGCCCAATACAATTTGGGTGTGATGTATGATAGGGGGCTGGGCGTGCGTAAAGATTACGCACAGGCAGTCAAATGGTACCGCCAAGCGGCACAACAGGGATTTGCCCAAGCCCAATATAATTTAGGTGTGATGTATTACGACGGGCTGGGCGTACGCAAAGATTATTCACAGGCGGCCAAATGGATGCGCCAAACGGCACAACAGGGCAATGCCAGAGCCCAATACAATTTGGGTGTGATGTATGCCGAAGGGCAGGGGGTTCGCCAAAATCTGAAAGTTGCCAAAGAGTGGTTCGGTATGGCATGTAATAACGGCAATCAGTCAGGCTGTGAAAATTACCGCCGTTTGCAATCGGGTTATTGAACGGTTTATGAAATACCGTCTGAAAAAACTTAGGACAAAACCAAAATGACTTTCCAAAACAAAAAAATCCTCGTCGCCGGACTCGGCGGCACGGGTATTTCCATGATTGCCTACCTGCGCAAAAACGGCGCGGAGGTTGCCGCGTATGATGCGGAGCTGAAACCGGAGCGCGTGTCGCAAATCGGTAAGATGTTTGAAGGGCTAGTGTTTTATACGGGTCGTCTGAAAGATGCGCTCTCCAACGGTTTCGATATTTTGGCACTCAGCCCCGGCATCAGCGAGCGGCAGCCTGATATTGATGTGTTCAAGCAAAACGGTGGGCGCGTGTTGGGCGACATCGAATTGCTGGCAGACATTGTGAACCGCCGCGGCGACAAGGTGATTGCGATTACCGGCAGCAACGGTAAAACTACGGTAACGAGCCTGGTCGGCTATCTCTGCATCAAGTGCGGGCTGGATACCGTCATCGCGGGCAATATCGGCACGCCGGTTTTGGAGGCGGAATTGCAGCGCGAAGGCAAAAAGGCGGACGTGTGGGTGTTGGAGCTTTCCAGCTTCCAACTGGAAAACACCGAAAGCCTGCGCCCGACTGCGGCGACGGTGCTGAATATTTCCGAAGACCATCTCGACCGCTACGACGACTTGCTCGACTACGCGCATACCAAAGCCAAGATTTTCCGTGGCGATGGCGTGCAGGTTTTAAATTCAGACGACGTGTTCTGCCGCGCGATGAAACGGGCAGGGCGTGAAGTGAAATGGTTTTCGTTGGAACACGAAGCCGATTTTTGGTTGGAACGCGAAACGGGTCGTCTGAAACAAGGTAATGAAGATTTGATTGCCACGCAAGACATCCCGCTGCAAGGCTTGCATAACGCCGCCAACGTCATGGCTGCCGTCGCCTTGTGCGAAGCTGTCGGTTTACCGCGTGAAGCATTGCTCGAACACGTCAAAACCTTCCAAGGTCTGCCGCACCGCGTGGAAAAAATCGGCGAGAAAAACGGCGTGGTATTCATCGACGACAGCAAAGGCACGAATGTCGGCGCGACCGCCGCCGCGATTGCCGGTTTGCAAAATCCGCTCTTCGTGATTTTGGGCGGCATGGGCAAAGGGCAGGATTTCACGCCCCTGCGCGATGCGCTTGCCGGTAAGGCAAAAGGCGTGTTCCTGATCGGCGTCGATGCGCCGCAAATCCGCCGCGATTTGGACGGCTGCGGTCTGAATATGACCGACTGCGCCACTTTGGAAGAAGCGGTTCAGACGGCATACGCCCAAGCCGAAGCGGGCGATATCGTGCTGCTCAGCCCCGCCTGCGCGAGCTTCGATATGTTCAAAGGCTATGCGCACCGTTCGGAAGTATTTATCGAGGCGTTTAAGGCTTTATGAGGCCGTCTGAAACATGAAAAGAGGGTTGAAAATCAGTTTGGCGGCGGTTTTGCTTTTGGCAGTCGCTGCCGGAGTGCTTTGGTATTCCAAGCCAAGCAGTCCCGAGTCGACCGTTGCAACATCAGGAGAAAACGCAGGAGAACCCGCCGTTTCAGCGCCGATCGAAACGCCGCTTCCCGAAGATGCCGTTATCGACAGGTTGGTCGTGCATAAAAGCAAGCGCACCATGTCGGCGTACTCGCAAGGCAAGTTGCTGAAAACCTATCCCATTGCGCTAGGCAAGCAGCCCGTCGGGCATAAACACTTTGAAGGCGACGGTAAAACGCCCGAAGGGAAATACCGCATCAACGATCGCAATCCCAACAGCGCATACCACAAAAATCTAGGCGTTTCTTACCCTAACGAAACCGACAAAGCCTACGCGGCGGCACAAGGCAAAAGTCCGGGCGGGCTGATTAAAATCCACGGCATCAAAAACGGCTGGGGTTCCATCGGCAAAAGGCATCTGCAAAGAGACTGGACCGACGGCTGCATCGCGGTAACGGACGAGGAAATCGACGAACTCTACCGCAGCGTAAAACACAACGCGGAAATTGAGATTCTGCCGTAAACCTTGTGCTCCATTGCCTCAAAGGTCGTCTGAAAACGTCAAGGCGGTTTCAGACGACCTTTTTACAGCAACGGCAAACTTGTTCTTTGCCTTTATCCGGTGTGACTGTTTCTTAAAATTTGTCTATGCGGGCAAGCGGCGAGGAGGCGGGCAGACATGCCTGACCGATAAACGTGTGTTGATCAATCCGAAAGGAAAACCCATGAATTTTCAAGACTACATCCGTTACGATGCCGTCGGTTTGGCAGAGCTGATCCGTAAAAAAGAAGTCTCCGCCGATGAAGTGTTGCAGGCTGCTTTAAACCGCTTGGACGAAGTCAATCCCAAGCTCAATCTGTTGGCGCACGATTTGCGCGAACGCGCGGCGGCGTGGCAGGGGTCGTCTGAAAATGCCGATACGCCGCTGGCGGGCGTACCGTTTTTGCTCAAAGACTTGCTGGCGGATTGGGAAGGCGCGCCGACATGGTCGGGTTCACGTATGATGCAGCATTACATTGCCAAACAAAACAGCGATTTGACCCAAGCCTATCTCGATGCGGGGCTGCGCGTGTTCGGCAAAACCACTACGCCCGAATGGGGCGCGTATCCCGTTACTGAAACCGAAATTTACGGCATCACGCGCAATCCGTGGCATTTGGATTACACCGCGGGCGGCAGCAGCGGAGGTGCGGCGGCGGCAGTGGCTTCGGGCGTCGTACCCGCAGCGCACGGCAGCGATGGTGGCGGCTCCATTCGCTTACCCGCGCACAACTGCGGCGTGTTCGGGCTGAAACCCACGCGCGGCCGCAGCAGTTACGCGCCGAACGCATCGGAGGCGTGGCAAGGTTTGGTATGCGATCATGTGTTGACCCGCAGTGTGCGCGATAGCGCGGTTTTACTGGACATCGCCGCCCAAACCCAAGAGCGCGCCCTGTATACCTGCCCGCCACCGCCCGAAAACGGTTTTGCAGACAGCCTGAAACAAGAAACAGGTCGTCTGAAAATCGCTTTTTGGAAACAGACATGGTTTGGCGGCGGCAACGACGAAGGCACGGAAGCCGCGTTCGCCCATAGTTTGAAACTGATGCAAGACGCGGGACACGAATTGGAAGAAGCCACGCCCGATTTTGCACCGCCCGAACAGCTCAACCGCGCCGCCCGCGTCATCGTCATGGGCGAAACGGCAAAACTGTTCTACCAATATCAATACGAAACCGGACAAAAACTGCCGCACCGCCTGCTTGAGCCGACAACGTGGGCAATGATTGTGCAGGGGCGGCAAATCAGCGCGGGCGAAATGGCATGGGCGCGCGACGTGATGCTGGCGCAGGAACGTGCCGCCAAAGCATTTTTTACGCGCTACGATGTGTTGATGACGCCCGTCTGCCCGCGCACCACGCCGAAAATCGGCGAGCTGATGCCGCCGCCCGCCGCACAAAAAGCCATGCGCCTGCTGTTCGGCACGCTGCGCTTGGGTTTCCTGTTGAAAAACAACCCGTTTTTAGAAAAAGAAGCCGCCGCCGCGCTGCAATACGTCGGCTATACATCGCCGCTGAACATGAGCGGCAACCCCGCCATGAGCGTGCCGCTTTACCGGCATAACGGTCTGCCCGTCGGCACCCAGTTCGCCGCCGCACACGGACGCGAAGACACGCTGCTCCGCCTCGCCGCGCAGTTGGAACAGATACAGCCGTGGGCGGAAATACCGCAGTTGGCGTAGGTTTTGCATTGGATAAGAAGCGGTCTGCGCTGACAAAACGGATTGCATCCTCTATATCAAACTGAAGGAATTTTGCCTTGTCTTTCTACCAACGCTATCTGAACGGCGAATACAGCCAAGTTTATGCCGACATCGCCCGACTGCGGCAAAAAGCCTTTCAACCCGAAGCAGCAGCGGAAATCGACCGCTTGCTTACCGAAACCTTTCGGCGTGTGCTGCACAACGCGAATATCGTTGCAGAGACCTTGCCGCAGTTCGGCTATCGGTTCAACCGATGGCGCGATAACGTGATTACGCCGCCCCTGCCCGATGCGGACGAATATATCCGCCGCCTTGTCCAAGCTGTGCAGCCTGTCGGGTTCATTCCCCTTTCGCTGCAATACTTCTACCGGATTGTCGGCGAAATCAACTTTATCTGGGACTATGACGAATATCCTGAAATTGTGTGGGAATATGCCGACCCTTTGTGTGTGTACGGCATAGATTTTGTTTTGGAAGAAGTGGAAAACGAAGACAACGAGTGGCTGGAATGTACCCGAGAATTGCTTGCGGAAAACCCAAAATGCCCGATTGGTTTGACATTTTCGCCCGATGATTACCACAAAGACAATGTAAGCGGCGGCAATGCTTATGAAATCGCATTAAGCACCAAGCCAAGTGTGGATGGTAAAGTGCTGTACGCCCCGCAAAATACACAATTTATCGCGTATCTGCGCCACATTTTCGCCAACGGCGGCTTTGGCAGCGAAGTGGATGTGCCCGAATTCCAAGACTATCTGCAAACCGTATTGCCCAAATTGCTGCCGTTTTAAAGGCAGCCCATAAGGTCGTCTGAAAACATCAAAACGTTTTCAGACGACCTTTTTTGGTATCAAAGGGTAGGGGAGGGCGCAAAGAACGCCGGAATCCGACTGTCTTTAAAGAATCCGAATTGTTGCTTTGCCAAGAAACCTTTAGAATGACGTTTTTCTGATTCACGCTATTTTTTCAGACGACCTTCGATGTCCCGATTAGGCGGAGGGTCGTCTGAAACGCTTTGTTCTGGTTGTTTCGGGGCGGATTTTTCCGTCTGCCCCCATACGGATGTTTTTCATGATTAGTCTTTCCAAACTTCTCGACCGCCCGATTTCTTTGGACGGTCGGAAATTCGATGTGTCACTGTTGTGGATGGTTATTTTGATGACCGCCTTCAGCCTGGTGATGATTTATTCTGCGTCGATTGCCTATGCCGCGTCCGAAGGCGGCAATCAGTTTTCTTTTGTCAGCAAGCAGGCGATGTTTGTCGGTGCGAGCGTATTGGGCTGCCTCGGGCTGTCGCTGTTGAGCATGAGTTTTTGGCGGAAAATCATTCCGTTTTATTTTGCTTTTTCCGCGATTTTGCTGGTGGTCGTGTTGTTTGTCGGCCGTGAAATCAACGGGGCGACGCGTTGGATACATATCGGACCGCTCAATCTTCAGCCGACCGAGTTGTTCAAGCTGGCGACGGTTCTGTATTTGTCCAGCCTGTTCACGCGGCGCGAGGAAGTTTTGCGCAGTATGGACTCTTTGGGTTTGAAACCGCTGTTTGTCGGTTTGTTCAATGCTTTTATGTGCCCGTTCAGCAAGGAAGCGCGTCAGAAAACTTGGCAGAAGCTGAAGAAGTTTAAAAACATCCTGCTGCCTATCGTGATGATTGCGCTGGGTTTGGTTTTTGTGATGGCGCAACCTGATTTCGGCTCGTTTGTCGTGATTGTGTCGATTACGATGGGTATGCTGTTTTTGGCGGGTTTCCCGTGGAAATATTTTGCCGTCTTGGTACTGAGCGTGCTGGGGGGGATGGGCGTGATGATTTTGGCGGCGCCCTACCGTATGGCGCGCGTGTCGGCATTCTTGGATCCTTGGGGCGACCCTTTGGGCAAAGGTTATCAGTTGACGCATTCGTTGATGGCGATTGCGCGCGGCGAATGGTTCGGTCAGGGCTTGGGCGCGAGTTTGGAAAAACGCTTCTACCTGCCCGAGGCGCATACCGACTTTATCTTTGCCGTCATCGGCGAGGAATTCGGGTTTGTGGGGATGTGTATTTTGGTGTTCTGCTACGGCTGGCTGGTGATGCGCGCATTCTCCATCGGAAAGCAGGCGCGTGATTCGGGACTGACGTTCAGCGCGTATGTCGCCAACGGCATCGGTATTTGGATAGGGATTCAGAGTTTCTTCAATATCGGCGTCAACATCGGTATCCTGCCCACCAAAGGCCTGACTTTGCCGTTGATGTCTTACGGCGGTTCGGCGGTTGCCGTTATGCTGGTGTGCGTTACCTTATTGTTGCGCGTCGATTATGAAAACCGCAAAAAAATGCGCGGTTACCAAGTGGAGTAAATCATGGGCGGTAAAACTTTCATGCTGATGGCGGGCGGTACCGGCGGCCATATTTTTCCTGCGCTGGCGGTGGCGGACTCATTGCGCGCGCGCGGCCATCATGTGATTTGGCTGGGCAGCGAAGGCTCGATGGAAGAACGCATCGTGCCGCAATACGACATCCTGCTCGAAACGCTGGCGATTAAAGGCGTGCGCGGCAACGGCATCAAACGCAAGCTGATGCTGCCGTTTACTTTGTATAAAACCGTCCGCGAAGCGCAGCGGATTATCCGCAAACACCGCGTCGAGTGCGTCATCGGTTTCGGCGGCTTTGTTACCTTCCCCGGCGGCTTGGCGGCGAAGCTGTTGGGCGTGCCGATTGTGATTCACGAGCAAAACGCTGTGGCAGGGTTGTCCAACCGCCAACTGTCGCGTTGGGCGAAGCGGGTGTTGTACGCCTTCCCGAAAGCGTTCAGTCACGAAGGCGGCTTGGTCGGCAACCCTGTCCGCGCCGATATTGCCAACCTGCCCGCGCCTGCCGAACGCTTCCAAGGGCGTGAAGGTCGTCTGAAAATCTTGGTGGTCGGCGGCAGTTTGGGCGCAGACGTTTTGAACAAAACCGTTCCGCAGGCATTGGCTTTGCTGCCCGACGATGCGCGCCCGCAGATGTATCACCAATCGGGTCGGGGCAAGCTGGGCAGCTTGCAGGCGGATTACGACGCGCTGGGTGTGAAAGCCGAATGCGTGGAATTTATTACCGACATGGTGTCCGCCTACCGCGATGCCGATTTGGTGATTTGCCGTGCCGGCGCGCTGACGATTGCCGAGTTGACGGCAGCGGGGCTGGGCGCGCTGTTGGTGCCGTATCCTTACGCCGTCGATGACCATCAAACCGCCAATGCGCGTTTTATGGTGCAGGCGGAGGCGGGGCTGCTGTTGCCGCAAGCCCAGTTGACAGCGGAAAAACTCGCCGAAATCCTCGGCGGCTTAAACCGCGAAAAATGCCTCAAATGGGCGGAGAACGCCCGCACATTGGCACTGCCGCACAGCGCGGACGACGTGGCGGAAGCCGCCATCGCGTGTACGGCATGATGACATGATGTGATGAACGAAACAGGGGTCGTCTGAAAACCAAGAAACGGGTTTCAGACGACCTTTTTGCAACTTGGCAGCCGTATTGTGCGGGAGTATGATGTAAATAGGAATTTCTCTCATTGGAGGCTGCCATGTCCGAAAAAATCTCTCCCGAAACCGTTTCCGCCTTGTCCAGTACCATGCTGATTCCCCTGTGGGCAAAGGCGGTAGAGCAGGGTAGGGCGCAGCCGCTTTTGCGCGATGACGAAGCCGTGCGGATGTTGGACAAGATTGACTACGACTTCGGCAAGTTTGCCAAAGCCAAAGCATCGCAGGTCGGCTGTTGCGGTCGGGCGAAGCTGTTGGACGATATGACCCGGCATTTTATCGCCGAACATCCCGATGCCGTCGTCGTGCAAATCGGCGCAGGGCTGGATGCGCGTTACGAACGCTTGGGCAAACCGCGCATTACCGCCTGGTATGATTTGGATTTGCCGGAAGTGATTGAAGTGCGGCATATGCTGCTGCCCGAGTCGGACAATCATTATCTGGGCGCGTCCATGTTCGACGAAGCGTGGATGAATACCGTCGCCGCGCACGGCAAACCCGTGTTGCTCGTGATCGAGGGCGTGTTGATGTATTTCGAAGAAGCGCAGGTGCAGGGCTTTTTCAAACAGGTTGCCCGCCGTCTGCCGAACGTCCAACTTGCCTTCGACACCATTCCCAAAGCCTACATCGGACAAAGCAAACGCCACGACGCGCTCGGTAAAATGGACAAACCGCCCGAGTTCCGCTGGGCGATAAGCGGAACGGACGACATCCGACGGCTGATACCGGGTGTGGAAATCATCGAAGAAGCGGGCTTGAGCAGCGTCTGCAAACCGCGTTATCCGTGGCTTTTGCGCCTTTTGTATGCGACCGCGTGGGGGCGGCGCAAATTGGATATGCGCTTGATGAGGATACAGATGCCGTCAAGTTGATAAACGAGAGGTCGTCTGAAAACGGTTTTCAGACGACCTTCGGGCTTTGATGGTAAATTTATATCGTCATTTCTGCATAGGTGGGAATGACGAAGCAAACTTGCATAACCTTATAATCATATAGAAAATTTCGATTTTGAATTTCCAACTTCCCGAGAAGCCATCATGGAACCCCAGGAACTCGACACCCTAGACCTCAACGAAGCCCTTGCCGAAATCCTGCAAGCCCACGGCTATGCCTGCCAAATGCAGGGCGAAAAAATCCTGCCCAATTTCGCCGTACCCGTACAACTTGAAACTTGGGCGTTTCCGCGTGAACACGCCAACGGCGCAGTGGTAAGTCGTTTCGATGTCGGCATTACCCTGCCCGACGGGCGCGAACTTTACGAATGCTGCGGCGACATCGGCGAAAATCTGGAAGAAGCCCTTTCACGCAACCTGCAAAGCTTCTGCACCAACAGCCTGCACGTTTTACTGGATACATTCAATCCCAATGAAAACCATTGTCCGCACGAAATTTGGACGGCACGCAATGGCAATCGTTTTCAAGCGATTTTGGGGGACTGGGTAACGAAAAATTTGGTCGAA
>NZ_AJMT01000144.1:0-3371 GCF_000260655.1 Neisseria sicca VK64 | reverse complement strand
AATCGACACCAAAGGCAGCAAGGCAACGTTCGGACTGCGACCTTGGATGGAATCGAGCAAGGTTTGGTATTTTAAGTTACTGATGAAAATGTGTTTCTCATGTTCGGGCAGGTTGGCGTAGTCGATACGGTCGCGCGACACGTCGATTTCTTCCGGCCGCCAGAAGAAAGACAGTTGTTTTTCAATCAGTTTTTCAAATACTTCGTATTTCTGCTGGTCATAACGGGCAACATTTACCGGCTGACCAAAAAACATCGGCTCTTTAAGCGCGTCGTTTTTGGTTTTGGAAAAAGTGCTGTATGACATGACTAGGTGTTCACAAGACATGGCTGTTTTCTCAGGTTGATTTAAATCTAAAAGTAGGATAGGCGACTTCTAGGCTATGCGAAGCAGATAGGTCGTCTGAAAATTTTTATTTTGAGCCTTATTGCAATCGTGGTACAATTTGTCTCAACAAAACGCATGAGCAGGCATGAAACCATTTCAGCGTTTGTCCGGCCTTTTTAGGCTACTAGCCCAAGAGCAGTTATAAAGCGAAGCCTGTACTGACAACCCTTGCTTTTAAGTGAGGGTTGTTTTACTTTGGGCGTTTGATTCTCTTATTGATCAATGTATTATGTAATAACACAAAGAAACCGACCGGTTTTCTCCTTACTTTTGTTCCGTGATTTTCTTTGTAATCCCCATCCCGTATATATGCACTATTAATGTAAATATGTACATCATGTTTTGGAGATTTGGCTCTTTGAAGTGAAAAGTAAATTTCATAATCTACTTTTTTACCGTTTTTATCCGTTACTGATATGGTCAGAAACTTATCGTCAGCCGAAGTGAAATAACATTTGTTTCTACTAATTTCACGCATAATTTGCGGCAACATTTTTGAAACCTGGTAGCGCTCGAAACAAAAAATTCGTGTTTCTTTAGCCGTTACATAATGCAATGCAGATTCAATATCTGATAACTTTTCTCCCTTACGTTTATTTTCACCTCTTGTAAAACAATGTGTACTAAACTCGATAATACAGCGGTATCGTTTTTCCGCCGTACCATCACTTTTAGCAGGTTGAATATAGTCACAAGAAAACGCAGTTAAATGCGTTAGATCATATTCAATACCTTGATAATCAAATTTAGGAAAGGCTTTCAATTACTTCACCAAAGCCCTTATCAAATCTTACAAGCCCCGCCCGCGCAGCCGTCATCCTGAATATCGGTCTGCGTATCGTCCGCGCCGTCGCGGGTGTTGTGGTAGTACAGGGTTTTGACGCCGTATTTGTAGGCGGTCAGCAGGTCTTTAAGCATTTGTTTCATAGAAACTTTGTTGCCTTCGAATTTGCCCGGGTCGTAGGCAGTGTTGGCGGAAATTGCCTGATCGACGAATTTTTGCATCACGCCGACAAGTTTCAGGTAGCCTTCGTTGCCCGGAAGCTGCCACAGGGTTTCGTAGGCGTCTTTCAGGGTTTCAAATTCGGGCACGACCTGTTTCAGGATGCCGTCTTTCGATGCTTTGACCGTTACCAGTCCGCGCGGCGGTTCGATGCCGTTGGTGGCGTTGGCGATTTGCGAGCTGGTTTCAGACGGCATGAGTGCGGTCAGTGTAGAGTTGCGCAGACCGTATTTGACGATGTCGGCGCGCAGGCTTTCCCAGTCGCACAATAGCGGTTCGCTGCACACGGCATCCAAGTCTTTTTTATAGGTGTCGATGGGCAGTTTGCCTTGCGAATAAACGGTTTGGTTGAACAGCGGGCATGCACCGTATTCTTTGGCGAGGTTCACCGATGCTTTGAGCAGGTAATACTGCATGGCTTCAAAGGTGCGGTGGGTCAGACCGAGCGCGGAATCGTCGCTGTAACGGACGCCGTTTTTAGCCAGATAGTAGGCGTAGTTGATAACGCCGATGCCGAGCGTGCGGCGGTTCATGGTCGCGGTGCGGGCGGCTTCGACCGGATAGTCTTGATAATCCAACAAGGCATCGAGTGCGCGCACGGTCAAATCGGCAAGCCCTTCCAGCTCATCCAAGCTGTTTAATGCGCCCAAGTTGAAGGCGGACAGGGTACACAGGGCGATTTCGCCGTTCGGGTCGTTGATGTTGTCCAGCGGTTTGGTCGGCAGGGCGATTTCCATGCACAGGTTGGACTGGTGCACGGGCGCGACGCGCGGGTCAAACGGGCTGTGCGTGTTGCAGTGGTCAACGTTTTGGATGTAGATACGTCCCGTTCCGGCGCGTTCCTGCATCAGCGTGGAGAACAAATCGGTAGCCGACAAGGTGCGCTTGCGGATGTTCGGGTCTTGCTCGTATTTTGTGTAGAGACGCTCGAATTCGTCTTGGTCGGCAAAGAACGCGTCGTACAGGCCGGGAACTTCGTTGGGCGAAAACAGCGTAATGTTGCCGCCTTTAATCAGGCGGGTGTACAGCAGGCGGTTGATCTGCACGCCGTAGTCCAGCTGGCGGATGCGGTTGTCTTCTACACCGCGGTTGTTTTTCAACACCAACAGGCTTTCAGCTTCGATGTGCCACAAGGGATAGAACAAGGTTGCCGCGCCGCCGCGCACGCCGCCTTGCGAACAGGATTTGACCGCCGCTTGGAACATTTTGAAAAACGGAATGCAGCCGGTGTGTTGCGCTTCACCGCCGCGGATTTCGCTGCCCAAACCGCGGATACGTCCGGCGTTGATGCCGATACCCGCGCGTTGGGAAACGTATTTCACAATCGCGCTGGTGGTGGCGTTGATGGAATCCAGACTGTCGTCGCATTCAATCAATACGCAGCTTGAAAACTGACGCGTAGGCGTCCGCACGCCACTCATAATCGGGGTTGGCAGTGATACTTTAAACGTAGAAACGGCGTCGTAAAAACGTTTGACGTAGTCCAAACGGGTCTCTTTCGGGTATTTGCTGAAGAGACACATCGCCACCAAAATGTATAAGAACTGTGGCGTTTCATAAATCTGGCGGGTAACGCGGTTCTGCACCAGATATTTGCCTTCGAGCTGCTTCACAGCGGCATACGAGAAGGTCATGTCGCGGCTGTGGTCGATATAGGCGTTCAGCTCGTCAAACTCTTCACAGCTGTAATCTTCGATGATGTGGCGGTCGTATTTGCCCGCATCGGTAAGTTTTTTAACGTGGTCGAAGAGATGCGGCGGTTCGAACTCGCCGTAAGCGATTTTGCGCAGGTGGAAAATCGCCAGACGCGCGGCAAGATATTGATAATCGGGCGTATCCTGCGAAATCAGGTCGGCAGCCGCCTTGATGATGGTTTCGTGGATGTCGTCGGTGCGGATGCCGTTGTAAAACTGGATGTGCGATTTGAGCTCGACCTGCGATACGGAGACATTTTTCAAGCCTTCCGCCGCCCAAGTAACGA
>NZ_AJMT01000143.1:0-14256 GCF_000260655.1 Neisseria sicca VK64 | reverse complement strand
AAGCCCTCATACGGGCGAAAAAAGCCTACCGCCATCCCGCCATGGGCGAAATATCGGAAACCTCCTCAAACGCCGGTTCAAAGCCCGAAAGCCCAACGAAAAATGGCTGACCGACGTTACCGAACTCAAAGGGAAGGACGGCAAACTGTACCTCTCGCCAATCTTGGACTTGTTCAACCGCGAGATCGTCGCCTACGCCATGAGCCGCAGAGCCGACAGCGAAATGGTGAAGGAAATGCTCGAAAAAGCCGCCCCCGCTGACTGTAAAGGAACAATGCTTCATTCTGACCAAGGCGTGCTGTACCGTACGGCGGGGTATAGGGAATTGCTTGCCCAACATTCCATGGTTCAAAGCATGTCGCGAAAGGCGAACTGTTGGGACAATGCGCCGATGGAAAGCTTCTTTGCGGTGTTAAAGACGGAGTGTTTCTATAACGCAGGAGAATTGACGGTGGATGAATTGATGAAGCAGATAGATGACTATATGGATTACTACAACCGGGAGCGTTGCAGTTTGAAATTGAAAAAGCTGAGTCCTGTCGCATACAGAACCCAGCTTACACAGAGTGCCTGAATAGGCTTTTATGAGTGTCCAAGATTTGGGGGCCAGTTCATAGTTCTCAGACGACCTTTTAAATAAAATTTGATTATTGCAATTCAGGCAGGGAGCAGCCTTCGGGCATGATGATTTCGCATTCCGTTGCCCCTCTGTTACTGCATTTTTGCAAAGCCTCCTGTTCGACCGTTCCTTGCGGACCTGCCGCATCGGCTAAAATAAACAGGTTGTTTTTCACTTTTCCTTTTGCAGCCGCGAGGCAGCCGTTTCTTACCCATGTGATGGCTTTGCAAGGCGTATTGCGACTGCCTTGCTGACAACGTTTGACTGCTTCTCGTTGAGCTTCCTCTTTTGAACTGTGATTCAATGAACCCGCAATATATCCGGCTTTCACACTAACAGCCAAAGCCCCAAATTTAGAAGGTACCAAGACGTCATGGTAAATGATTTTTTTAGGAGGCGGGGTGCTGCGGCTTGGCTGTGGCGGTGCAATATTGTAATGAATCCACTCGCCATTATTGCCCTGAAATCGGCAGATACCTGTGGCAGCATCAAATTGACCCGGACAGCCATTGGCGTAAACATTAAAACTTACCAAGCCCAATGCGATTAAAAACAGCTTTTTCATCAATTTGTCCTTTCAAATCATGTATCACCACGCCGCGCGTTCCCTCATATCTTCCACCGCTTCCACCAACGCCGCCGCCAATGGAGGATCAAACGACGAATGTCCCGCCTGAATCACGCGCAGTTCGGCTTCGGGGAGCGCCTGCGACAGTTCCCACGCGCTTTGCATGGGGGTGCATAAGTCGTAGCGTCCTTGCACGATGATGGTCGGGATATGTCGGATTTTGTCCGTGTTCGCCAAAATCGCTTTGTCGCCCTTCAGCCAGCCTTCGTTGACGAAATAATGGTTTTCCAAGCGGGCAATGGCGAGCGATTGGTAGGCGTCTTCATCGACGTCTTGCGGCTCGAAGCGGATCAGGTAGCTTTCCCAGTCTGCCCAGGCTTTGGCGGCTTTCAGACGACCTGCTTCGTCTTCGCCGAACAGCATTTCGTGATACGCCGCAATCAGGCCGCCGCGTTTTTCTTCGGCGACGGGCGCGAGGAATTTCTGCCATTGCGCGGGATAAATCTGGCTGACGCCGCCTGCTTCGTCCAGCCACGCCATTTCGGACGGGCGGCACAGGAATATCCCGCGCAAGACGAGTCCGGCAACGCGTTCGGGATGGGTTTCGGCATACGCCAGCGACAAGGTGCTGCCCCACGAACCGCCGAACACCAGCCATTTTTGAATGCCCAGCATTTCGCGGATTTTTTCGATGTCGGCAACCAAGTCCCAAGTCGTGTTGTCATCGGTGCAGGCGTAAGGCAGCGAACGGCCGCAGCCGCGCTGGTCGATGATGACGATGCGGAACACGTCGGGATTGAAAAAGCCGCGGCAGGCAGGCGATGCGCCCGCGCCCGGGCCGCCGTGCAGGAAGATGACGGGCAGGCCGTCGGGATTGCCGGATTCTTCCCAGTAGATTTGATGGATGTCCGATACTTGCAGCAGGCCGCTGCGGATGGGTTCGCGGATGGGGTGCATGATGTTTCTCCTGTTGTCTGACGTTGGGATTGTACCCATCGGGCAGGCAAACGACAAACGGCAAGGGGTCGTCTGAAATCCCCTTGCGCCGCCGCGTTTCCCGACCGCCCGACTATCCGCTATAATTCCCCGATACCCGCGCAACCGAAAGAATGAAATGAACAAAATCCTGATGACCGCCGCCGTGCTGCTTCTGTCCGCCTGCGGCTTCCACCTCAAAGGCATGGGCGGCACCGCACGCACGCTGCCGTATCCCGCTTGGCACATCCAAAACGCCTCCGTGATGCAGAAGGCTTTGGAAAACGCCCTGCGCCGCGTTGACGGCAAACCTGTTTCCGCCGCCGAAGCGCAAATGACCTTGAACATCAAGGGCATCGAAACCCGTCAGGACATCTACACCATCACCCGCGCCGCGCTGGTCAACGAATACCTGCTGACGCTGCGCGTCGAAGCCCAAGCCATGCGCAACGGCGAGCCTGTGGGCGAACCGATTACCGTCCTCGTCAACCGCACGATGGACTACAACGACAGCGAAGTGTTGGGCAAACAGGAAGAAAGCGAAACCATCTGGGCGGAAATGCGCGCCGACGCCGCCGACCAAATCGTCCGCCGCCTGACGTTCCTGAAAGCGTATTGATGGCGGTCATGAATATCGAACAGGTCAACGCGGATATGCCGCTTTCGCCGCTGTACATCATTCACGGCGAAGAAGACCTGTTGCGCATCGAAGCCCTCGACACCCTACGCGCCGCCGCCAAAAAACAAGGCTACCTCAACCGCGAAGTCTTTACGGCGGACAACGGCGCCGACTGGGACGAACTCCTGCAAAGCGCAGGCAGCGCGGGGCTTTTTGCCGACTTGAAACTTTTGGAAATCCACATTCCGAACGGCAAGCCCGGCAAAACCGGCGGCGACGCGCTGCAAACCTTCGCCGAACGCCTGCCCGAAGACACCGTTACCCTGATTCTGCTGCCCAAGCTCGAAAAAGCCCAAACGCAGGCAAAATGGTTCACCGCGCTCGCCGCCAAAGGCACCGTACTCGAAGCCAAAGCCATTAGCGCGCAAGCCCTGCCTCAGTGGATAAAAGGCCGTCTGAACAAGGTCGGACTCAATATCGAACCCGACGCGCTCGCCCTGTTTGCCGAACGCGTCGAAGGCAACCTGCTCGCCGCCCGCCAAGAAATCGACAAACTCGCCCTGCTGCACCCGCAAAACCATACCGTCAACATCGCCGATGCCGAAGCCGCCGTCGCCAACGTCGCCCGTTTCGACGTATTCCAGCTCTCCGGCGCATGGATGAAAGGCGATGCCCTGCGCGTCGCCCGCCTTTTGGACGGACTTGAAGAAGAAGGCGAAGAACCCGTCTTGCTGCTGTGGGCGGTTGCCGAAGACATCCGCACCCTCATCCGCCTGACCGCCGCACTCAAACAAGGGCAGAGCGTACAATCCGTCCGCAACAGCCTGCGCCTGTGGGGCGACAAACAAACCCTCGCACCGATTACCGTCAAACGCATTCCCGCCGTCCGCCTGATCGAAGCGCTCAAAACCTGTGCCAAAATCGACCGCATCATCAAAGGCGCGGAAGACGGCGACGCGTGGACGGAGTTCAAGCAGTTGGTGACGGGGTTGGCGGTGTAATTTCATTGGGCATGGATAGGTGCTTTTCGCGGCAAGGGCGCGCCTGTGCAAAAAGCGTGAAAGTTTGTATGCCGCATCGCTTCTGTACGCGCCCAAACGGCAAAAATACTGTAAAATACCGTTAAACATAAAGTTATGATATTTGAGGTCGTCTGAAATCCGTCCACCACTCAATGCAACGGATTGACAAGCATTCAGCGCGTGCAGAGATACGCCGCCGCTTGCCCGTCTACCACACACCCTTTTCAGACGACCTTCCACCCTTACAAGGAACTGCAACTTCATGGACAACCAAACCAAACTCCGCATCGGCGGCCTGCTCGTGCTGACCACTGCCGTTTTAAGCCTGATCATCGTCTTAATCGTCGATTCGTGGCCGCTCGCCATCCTGCTTGCCGTCATCATCGTCGCCGCAGCCGCCGGCGGCTTTGTCTGGACTTCGCGCCGCCAGCAGCGCCAGTTTCTCGAACGCCTGAAAAAATTCGACATCGACCCCGAAAAAGGCCGCATCAACGAAGCCAACCTGCGCCGTATGTACCACAGTGGCGGACAACACCAAAAAGATGCGATAACGTTGGTCTGCCTGTCGCAAAAATGTTCGGCCGATGAAGCGCACGCCATGTTCAAAAAACGCCCGACCCGTCAGGAAATGAACCAGATGGCAGCCCAGCAGGCACGCGGACAAAAACGCCCCCACCGCTGATTCCCCCCACACAAAGGTCGTCTGAAAACGGATGCGGCGGTTTCGCCCAAACCAAACATTCCGTTTTTCAGACGACCTTTTTACCGAGCAGACCGTCATGACCGCCTTTCCCCCCGCCCCCGTCAAACGCCGCCTTGCCGCCCTGATGTATGAATTGCTGCTGACCGGCGCCGTGACCGCCATCGCCGCCATCCTTGCCGGCATCGCCGCGATTTTCCTCAACCCCGTCTCCCAACTCCTTTCCAGCTTGGTTACCTGCGTTATCTTTGTAGGAAGCTGGTGGCTCTACTTCAAAACCAACTGGACGAAAACCGGCCGCACCCTCGCCATGCAGACTTGGAAAATCGGGCTGCACGGCAGAAACGGCACGCTGCCGCCATTGTCGCAACTGCGCATCCGCTTTATTTGGTCGTGTATCTTCGTCGTCTTCATCCCCCTGCTCGCCTACGCCGGCCTGCGCCACCTGCTCGCCATCCCGCCCATACCTGCCTTCAGTGCCGCCCTTATCTGGCTCATCCTGCCGTGGGGCTTTGCCTTGCTGAACCCAGACCGGCAGTTTTTATACGATTTCTTGGCGGGAACGCGATTGGTTGATTTGAAACAGGAAGCGTCCGAAAGCTGATTGTTCTACTGTTTTGCCACATAGACAAAAGGTCGTCTGAAAACGAGGCAAGCCCTTGCCGTTTTCAGACGACCTTTTTATCCGCCGTCGTTCTTGTTTGAAACCCAACCCAACTTAAACCATCTTCGATTCACGCATTCCCCTACTGTTTAAACGAAACGGAAATGACAGTAAACCCAATCACACCCACAACAACAAAAAGGTCGTCTGAAACCCAAATTGGATTTCAGACGACCTTTTTTATTTCAAGCCGGTTGGCTTATTTGTTGAAGAAAACCAGCGTCCACGGCAAGACATAAGCTTGCAGCAGAGTCAGCAGGCCGACGAAGGTACAGAAAATCAAGCTGTGTTTCACGGTGAAGCGGAACAGGTTGGATTCTTTGCCTTCCAGACCGACCGCCGCGCAGGCGATGGCGATGGATTGCGGCGAAATCATTTTGCCGGTTACGCCGCCGGTGGTGTTGGCTGCAACGGTCAGTTCGGGTACGACGTTGATTTGATGCGCGGTGCTGGCTTGCAGCGAGCCGAAGAGCGCGTTGGCGGAAGTGTCCGAACCAGTCAGGAATACGCCCAGCCAGCCGAGGAACGGCGAGAAGAACGGGAATACGGTACCGGTAGCGGCGAGGACGAGTGCCAATGTGGACGACAGGCCTGAATAGTTTGCCACGAATGCGAAGCCGAGTACCAAGCCGATAGACAGGATGGACAGGCGCAGTTCTTTGAGCGTTTCAAAGAAAGTGCTGACGGCTTCGGAAGGTTTCATTTTCAGCAAAGCGGCGGAAACGATGGAAGCAAACAGGATTGCCGTGCCGACTGCGCCGAGGAGGTCGATTTTGAACACAGCGGCGTATGGTGTCGGTTCGCTGACGATGGGCGCGGCTTTTTGTACCAGATTGTGCAGCATCGGCCAGTCGAATTTGATGGTGGCAACGCCCAAAGCCTCTTTAACGCCCTTAATAGTCCACACGCTGACGAAAACGGTCAGGATGGCGAAAGGCGACCAGGCTTTGATGATTTGTCCGGCAGTGTATTCGCCCGCTTTGCGTTCAGCTGGTTTTTTCATGCCGTTGAAGGTGAAGATTTCTTTAGGCTGCCATTTTTTTAGGAAGGCAGACAGGCAGACCAGGCTGACCAATGCAGAGGTCACGTCGGGCAATTCCGGGCCGATGAAGTTGGCGGTAATGAACTGGGTAGTGGCGAAAGATACGCCCGCCACCAATACGGCAGGCCAAGTTTGGCGTATGCCGCGCATACCGTCCATCATGGCGACCAACCAGAAAGGAACGATAATCGACAGGATCGGCAGTTGGCGGCCGGCGACCTGACCGATATGGTAAGGGTCGAGGTTGGACACTTGACCGGCAACCAGGATTGGAATACCCATCGCGCCGAAAGCCACGGGCGCGGTATTGGCAATCAAACACAAACCGGCGGCGTAGAGCGGATTAAAGCCCAAGCCCACCAACAACGAGGCGGTAATCGCCACCGGCGCGCCGAAGCCTGCCGCGCCTTCGAGGAATGCGCCGAAGGAGAAGCCGACCAGCAGCATTTGCAGGCGTTGGTCTTCGGTAATCGAAATCACGGAAGCGCGGATGATGTCGAACTGCCCTGTTTTCACGGTAATTTTATACAGGAACACGGCGGTAACGATAATCCATGCAATCGGCCACAAACCGTAGGCAAAGCCGTACAGCGCGGAAGAAACCGCCATGCCCGCAGGCATTCCGAAGCCTAATATGGCAACGCCAAGCGCAATCAGCAGCGTATAAAGCCCCGCCTGATAACCCTTGAGCTTCAGGATGGTCAGTGCGACGAAGAAAAAGATAATGGGCAGGAGGGCAACGGCAGCCGTCAAATATAGGCTGCCGCCCACTGCGGTATAGTTTTGAATCCAAGTATCCATAGGGAAAATCTCCGAATATTTTTCTAATATATTTTCTTAAATTGGTAAAACCAATTTTGAGAACGGAGGACACTTTACGAAACTTTAATATGGCGGTCAATTATTTTTTCAGGCGACCTGACTGCATCGGCGCAAATTTGTTATTTAATTTTAAATAAAACAAAATATTATATGAATTGTAAAAATGTAGCCTGATGTAGTTTTAAAACACATACGGGTAGGACAAGCCATATTGACGGGATACGGGGCGGTTAATTAGAATACGGCGACATTGGTCATGCCAATTTGGTCATGCTAATTTTGACACAGGTTGCCATTTCAGACGACCTGCCGCATCACATTATCGGATTTGAGTCTTCTTCGCAGAAAAAACATGATGGAAAAGAGGGAATTACAATGACAAAACTGGTTCGTCCGCAAAAAATCAGCGACCAAATATTGTCGATATTGGAGGAACGCATCGCGGCGGGCATTTACGAAGAAGGCGGCAAAATCCCGCCCGAACGCACGTTGGCGGAAGAATTCGGCGTATCGCGCCCGTCGGTCAGGGTCGCGCTGAACATCCTGATTGCGCGGCAGGTTTTGGAAGCGCGTCAGGGCGACGGCTATTACGTTTCCGTCAAACCGCAGCAGGATTTCCTCCAAAGCTGGCAAGAATTGCTCGGCAAACATTCCAACTGGGAAACCGACGTTTTCGATTTCAGCTGCCACATCGAAGGCTGCATGGCGTCGCTGGCTGCCGAACGGCGCACCGATGCCGATTTGAAGCGGATTGATTTTTGGCGGCAAAAATTCGAATCCGCCTGCGAAAGCGGCAATCTGGAACATCAAAGCGAAGCCGACGTGAGCTTTCACCAAACCATCGCCGACGCCGCGCACAACATCCTCTTCAGCCACCTCTCCGGCGGCCTGCTCAAAATGCTCTACCGCCAGACGCGCAGCAGCATCATCTATTCCAACCAAACCGAAGACCCGCGCCCCAAGCTGATTGCGCAACACCGCGCCATCTACGAAGCCATCTTGGAACGCCGCCCCGCCGATGCTGCCGAAGCCGCCAAAATACACTTAAACTACGTTGCCAACAGCATCTTGCAAAACAGGGCATACCAAAGCCGCAACGAACACGCCGACACGCTGGCGCAGAAAGACTTGAAGCGGGTGCAGGACTGGAAGTAGCTTCCTGCCTGACGGAAATAGCAAGCAGACACAAAACCCGATTATCCGCCCGCAAGGTCGTCTGAAAACCCAAATACCTGCCTTCGCGGCAGATTCCTACAACAAAAAAGGAGTAGAAATGAAACTATCCGAACTGTTCAACCCCAACGAATTTGCCGCGCGTCATTTGAGTTTCGGCGACGAGGCTGCGCTTTTGGAAGCGCTCGGCGAGAAGAGCATGGACGATTTTGTCGGCAACACCGTGCCGCAAAGCATCCGTATGCCGTCCGAACTCGACCTGCCCGCAGCCCTGACCGAGGCGGACGCTTTGGCGAAGCTGAAAGCCATTGCAGCGAAAAACGTGATCAACAAATCCTATATCGGCTTGGGCTATTATCCGACCCGCGTGCCGAACGTGATTTTGCGCAACGTATTGGAAAATCCGGGCTGGTACACCGCCTACACGCCGTATCAGGCGGAAATCGCGCAGGGGCGTTTGGAGGCATTGTTGAACTTCCAGCAGGTGTGCATCGATTTGACCGGTTTCCCCGTGGCGGGCGCGTCTTTGCTGGACGAGGCGACCGCCGCCGCCGAAGCGATGGCGATGGCGCACCGCGTGGGCAAGGTAAAATCCGAGCGTTTCTTCGTGGACGAGCGCGTTTATCCGCAGACTTTGGACGTGATGAAAACCCGCGCCAAATATTTCGGCTTCGAGCTGGTGGTCGGCGATTTTGCCAAAGCGGATGAAGGCGAATACTTCGGCGCGCTGTTCCAATACGTCGGCAAAGACGGCGACGTACAAGACTTGCAAAGCGTTATAGGTCGTCTGAAAACCAAAGGCACGATTGTTGCCGTTGCCGCCGACATCATGAGCTTGGTCTTGCTGAAATCGCCTGCCGAATTGGGCGCAGACATCGCGTTGGGCAACACGCAACGCTTCGGCGTACCGATGGGCTTTGGCGGGCCGCACGCCGCTTATTTCGCCTTTAAAGACGAGTTCAAACGCTCCGCCCCGGGCCGCATCATCGGCGTATCCAAAGACGCATCGGGCAAACCCGCGCTGCGCATGGCGTTGTCCACCCGCGAGCAACACATCCGCCGCGAAAAAGCCACGTCCAATATTTGTACCGCGCAGGCATTGCTGGCGAACTTGGCGGGCATGTACGCCGTCTATCACGGCCCCGAAGGCGTGAAACGCATCGCCAACCGCATTCACGCGCTGGCTTCCGCCTTTGCCGACGCGCTGGTTTCAGACGGCCTGAAAGTGGTTCACGAAGTCTTCTTCGATACCGTTACCGTCGATTTCGGCAGCAAAGACAAAGCGGACAAAGCGTTCCAAACCGCTTTGGAACTGGGCTACAACCTGCGCCGCGTCAGCGACACCCAAATCGCCGCCGCCTTCCACGAAACATCCGTGCGCGAAGACCTTGCCGTGTTGTACTACGCCTTCACCGGCAACAACACCTTCACGCTTTCAGACGACGTCAAAGGTCGTCTGAAAACCGAATTCCTGCGTCAAGACAATATCCTGCAACATCCCGTGTTCAACCGTTACCACACCGAACACGAAATGCTGCGCTATCTGAAGAAACTCGAAGACCGCGACTTGGCGATGAACCGCAGCATGATTTCGCTGGGCAGTTGCACCATGAAGCTCAACGCCACCGCCGAAATGCTGCCGATTACTTGGGCGGAGTTCTCCGACATCCATCCCTACGCCCCCGAAACCCAAACCTCAGGCTACCGCGAACTCCTGACCGACATGGAAAACAGCCTGAAAGCCATCACCGGCTTTGACGCGATTTCCTTCCAGCCCAACTCCGGCGCGCAGGGCGAATACAGCGGTATGCTCGCCATCCGCCGCTATCAGGAAGCCCAAGGCCAAGCGCACCGCAACATCTGCCTGATTCCCAAATCCGCCCACGGCACCAACCCCGCCACCGCCGCCATGCTCGGTTTGAAAGTCGTCGTCGTCGATACCGACGAACACGGCAACGTCAACATCGACGACTTGAAAGCCAAAGCCGAGCAACACCGCGACGCCTTGTCCGCCATCATGATTACCTACCCGTCCACTCACGGCGTGTACGAAGAAGGCATCCGCGACATCTGCCGCATCATCCATGAAAACGGCGGACAAGTTTACATGGACGGCGCCAACCTCAACGCCCAAATCGGCATCATGCAGCCCGCCGAAGTCGGCGCGGACGTATTGCACATGAACCTGCACAAAACCTTCTGCATCCCCCACGGCGGTGGCGGCCCGGGCATGGGCCCGATCGGCCTGAAAGCCCACCTCGCCCCGTTTGCCCCAGGCCATGTGCTGACCGACACGCACAGCGCAAGTGCCGAGCAAACCGCCGTTGCTGCTGCTGCGTTCGGTTCCGCGTCCATCCTGCCGATTACCTGGATGTACCTGACCATGATGGGCAAACAAGGCATGGAACAGGCAACGCGCTGGGCATTGCTCAACGCCAACTACGTAGCCAAACGCCTGGGCGAAGACTATCCCGTCCTCTACACAGGCAAAAACGGCCGCGTCGCGCACGAATGCATCGTCGATTTGCGTCCGCTCAAAGCCGAAAGCGGCATCACCGAAACCGACATCGCCAAACGCCTGATGGACTACGGCTTCCACGCCCCGACCGTCTCCTTCCCCGTTGCCGGCACGCTGATGATCGAGCCGACCGAAAGCGAGAGTAAAGCCGAACTCGACCGCTTCATCGCCGCCCTGAAACAAATCAAACAGGAAGTGCTGAAAGTCGAACGCGGCGAATGGCCGAAAGACGACAACCCGCTGGTCAACGCCCCGCACACCGCCGCCGACGTAACCGGCGAGTGGGCGCATCCGTACTCCCGCGAAGAAGCCGTCTTCCCGCTGCCCTTCGTGCGCGAAAACAAATTCTGGCCGAGCGTCAACCGCGTGGACGACGTGTACGGCGACCGGAATCTGGTCTGCACCTGCCCGCCGATGGAAGCGTATGAAGATTAAGGTTTGATATGAAGAAAGGTCGTCTGAAAATTTCAGACGACCTTTGTTTTAAAAAACGTTCATTCAGAAGGTAGCGTGGTTACGCCTTATCTGTTTGTCAGTTTTATTTTTTCTTGCCAAAAATCAGGGACAACACTGACAAAATCAGGAAACCGACAAACAGGATTTTAGCGATACCTGCCGCGCTGCCTGCAATACCGCCGAAGCCCAGTACGGCTGCAATAATGGCGATAACAAAGAAAACAACTGCATAATGAAGCATGGTTTTTTCCTTTCTGTTTGGTGTGCAAACGGTTTGATGTGCAAACGGTCGGAGGAGAGCCTTCCGTTTGTTGTGAGATGTAACAGTTTTATATTGGATCAACTATCTTATTGATTAATTTAATACTCACGGATGTAACCGCTTGTAGTACACCTTATCGGATAACTTCTTACTTAGCAAACCGTAACAATACAAATTTTCAAGAAATCTGCCCAATTATGAAATAACTAAACAAAGAATCAACGGCTTATATACAGAAGTTAAGTTTTGAAAACATTTATATTTTATCGATTAAACAACATCTAAGGAAATTATTTTTTAAAATCAATAAAAAATAAAAAAATAATATATTTATATAAAAGCAATACCAAACCTGCCGTTTAAATCATCATAAAAACGGCTTAGAAAAATAAAAGGTCGTCTGAAACGCTGCTTTCCTTATTGATTGTTTTTTTGAAACGATTTCGTTATATAGTGGATTAACTTTAAACCAGTACGGCGTTGCCTCGCCTTAGCTCAAAGAGAACGATTCTCTAAGGTGCTGAAGCACCAAGTGAATCGGTTCCGTACTATCTGTACTGTCTGCGGCTTCGTCGCCTTGTCCTGATTTAAAGTTAATCCACTATAAAACAAACCATCCCTTGCCCTTTTCAGACGACCCGACAGGAAAACCGCCATGCAAAACATCCGCGCCGCCGCCGTGCAAATGATTTCGTCCACCGACCCCAATGCCAATATCGACACCATGAAACGCCTCGTGCGCCAAGCTGCCGAGCAAGGCGCGGATTGGGTGCTGTTGCCCGAATATTGGCCGCTGATGGGGCGTAAGGATACCGACAAACTGGCTTTTGCCGAACCTTTAGTCGGCGGTGGTTTTAACGAAACTCGCTACGCTCGTTTTGGCGAAACCCGCTACGCTCGTTTTCAGACGACCTTGAGCGAGACGGCGGCGGAATACAGCGTGGTGCTGTTCGGCGGCACGATTCCGCTGCAAAGCCCTGACGCGGGCAAAGTGATGAACACCATGTTGGTGTACGACCGCGACGGCAGGCAAATCGGGCTGTATCACAAAATGCACCTGTTCGGTTTTTCAGGCTTGGGCGAACGCTATGCCGAGGCGGACACCATCAGCGCGGGCGGCGATGTGCCGAAATTGGCTGCCGACGGCGTGCCGCTTGCCGCAGGCGTGTGTTACGACTTGCGCTTTCCCGAGTTTTTCCGCGCCCAGCAGCCGTTTGACGTTTTGCTGCTGCCCGCCGCCTTCACTTACACGACAGGTAAGGCTCATTGGGAATTGCTGCTGCGCGCCCGCGCGGTGGAAAACCAATGCTACGTCATCGCCTCGGCGCAAGGTGGCGAACACGAAAGCGGCAGGCGAACGTTCGGTCATAGCATGATTATCGATCCGTGGGGCGAAATTTTGGACGTATTGCCCGAAGGCGAAGGCATCGTCATCGCCGATTTGGACGCTGCGAGGCTGCAAAGCGTGCGCACCAGGCTGCCCGCGTTGCAACACAGATTATTAAAATAAAAACAATTCCTCCCCAAGCACCGCCATTTCCGCCTTAAATTCTATGATATGTTGATTTTATCGCAACAAAATTAATCCAAAGTAATATGAAATTGACAATTAATTTTGCATTTATAATATTAGCAGGTACAATTTCAGACTATTTATTTGGGCTAGTCATACATTGCACAACAGCAGACAAAAATAAGGCTGTTCAACAGTCTAGTGCATTTTATAAAAGGGATATCAAGGATGCTCCAAGCTAAAATCGTCGTTATCGGCAGTATCAATATGGATTTAGTCACCCGTGCTTCAAAATTTCCCAGAGCGGGTGAAACATTGCTGGGAAATTCATTTCACCGCTTCATGGGCGGCAAGGGCGCAAACCAAGCGATTGCAGCAGCGCGTTTGGGGGCAGACGTCTGTATAGTCGGCGCGGTCGGCGATGACGATTTCGGCTATGAAATGACCACCAACCTCTGCCGCGAAGGCATCTTTACCGAACACATCCAAACCCTCACCGGCCTACCCAGCGGCATGGCAAACATTACCGTTGCCGACGATGAAAACGCCATCATCGTTATCGCCGGAGCCAATATGGGGCTGACGGTTGCTGACATCGAAAACGCCGAGCAGCAAATCGCCTCCGCCGATGTGGTTTTGAGCCAGCTCGAAATTCCGATGGACTGCGTCATCACCGCCGCAAAATTGGCGAAGAAATACGGCAAGCCCTTTATCCTCAACCCGGCTCCCGCCCAATTCCTGCCTCCGGAATTATGGGAATTGGTCACCCTTCTGACCCCCAACCGCTACGAACTTGCCGACTGTCTCGGCCTGTCACAAGATTTGAATCCCGAAGAGCTGATTCTAAAAGCCCCCTGCCCCGTCCTGATGACCATGAGCGACAAAGGCGCAGTCTATAAAGACGGTCAAGACAGTTTGCGTTATGTTTCCAGCTTTAAAGTGGACACTGCCGACACCATCGGTGCCAGCGACGCATTCAACGGCGCGTTGTCCGTCTTCTGGAATCAAGGCATCGAAACCGCCGTCCGCAAGGCATGTGCCGCCGCCGCACTTTCCATTACCCAAGACGGCGCGCAAAACGGGATGCCTTTCAAAGAAGAATTGGAACAATTCCTCGCCGCGCATCAATAAATCCATATTCACGTTATGAAACATCAAAAGGTCGTCTGAAACCCATCTTCCGGCGTTTCAGACGACCTTTATTAATCTTAAAGATGATTGAGCCGCATTACCGTGTCGCACGCCATGTCATGAATGCTTCGGGGAACGGTTAAACCGCCCCGATGGATTTGGCAACCGACGG
>NZ_AJMT01000142.1:0-4802 GCF_000260655.1 Neisseria sicca VK64 | reverse complement strand
TGTTCAGCGCAGGCGTATTTGCCGCCAACAATGCCTACAATCCATTTGATTACGGTTACCAAAACCACAAATACGGCAAAAAATGGGGCAAACCCGCATCTGAAGCCGAAGGCGAAAAAGTGATGAAACACGCTGCCTACCGTTCGGGCGTGCACTACACCAACGTCAACCGCATGCCCGGCAATGTAGACCGCAACGGCGTGAAAACCGTACAGGTCAACGACGCATACACCCGTCAAAACCTCGGCCGTTATGCGTTCAACACCATCAAGAGCGGCGGCTCTGAAGTGTATTACGGCGAGTGGGTCGGTAAAGAATACGCCAAAGGCACCAACCGCGGCGTTTTCTACTCAGGCGACAAACGCGCTACCTCTATGCCGGTATCCGGCGTAGCCAACTACGCCGTCAAAGGTATCAACAACTACACCGGCAACAACCCGATGGTCGGTACTTTGCGCGCAGACTTCGGTCAACGCGTCTTGGCAGGTTCTATGAAAAACAACGCTGTACAGATGGACATCCATTCCCGCATCAAACCGTCCAGCGCATCGTTTGAAGGCTACGCCCGCGCCAACGGCCACTTCGGTAAAACCGAAGGCCACTTCTTCGGTCACAACGCAAGCGCGCTGGCCGGTGTTGCCAAATTTAAAACCGACCGCAACTTGGATACGGCATTCGGCGGTGTGAAACGCTAAAATCCGTAGTTAAGTAAAATAAAGCCTGCTTCACGCAGGCTTTTTTAAACACCAGCCCGCCAACCTTCTCAAGGTCGTCTGAAACCGCCGACCGGAAAGCCGACACCATGTACAAACCGTCTGCCTGCCTTATCCTCTTTCTCGCCGCCCCCGTCCTTGCCGCGCCACGTTCTGACTTTTCAGACGACCGTACCGCGCAACGCCTGTGGCAGGACACCCGCCAAACCATGCAGGAACAGGAACAAAAAGTGCGCGAATACCGCCTCGACATTCCCGCCGAAAATATCGGGCAGACAGCCGAAACCGACCCCGAAGCCGACCAAGGCGAAGCCCTGTTCAACGCTGTCAACCGCAGCGACTGGCAAACCGTGCGCCCGCTGCTTGAACGTTATACCCAGCAAACCGAATACGACCCCGACATCGCCCTATTCGCCCGCGCCTCGCTCGCCCGCGGCGAAGGCAGATGGAAAGATGCCAAACAAGACTACGAAACCCTGCTGCAACGCCATCCCGATTTCACGCGCGGACGGCTCGATTACGCCCGCCTGCTCTTTGAAGGTCGTCTGAACCGCGAAGCCACTTCCGAATTCATGCGCCTTCAAAACGAAGACCTGCCCGAAGCCGTCAAAGAAAACATCGGCCATTTCCGCGACTCTCTAAACCAACGCCAAAGCTGGCAGGGCAGCCTTTCCGTCGGCACCGTCCACAACAGCAACATCAACGAAGCCAGCGGCAAAGTGTGGTGTAAAACCGAAATCGACGGCGAATGCTGGGAAGAATTTTCAGGCGACCAACCCATTTCCGCCAACGGCATCAAATACGAAGCCGCCGCCGTCCGCCGCTGGCAGATTAAAGGACACCACGGCATCGCCGCCCGCGCGCTCGGCTACGGCCGCTTCTACCGCGACCATAAAGACTTCAACGAACACACGCTCAACCTCAGCGCAGGCTACCAGTTTGAAAACCACCGCCACACCTTCGCCCTCGCCCCGCTTGTCGAATGGAACGGCAGCGGCGGCAAAACCCTCAACCGCGCCTACGGCGTGCGCAGCGAGTGGAACCTCGACAAAGGCAGCTGGACGTGGAACACCGAAGCCGAGTGGAAACACCTCTCCTATTCCGACAAAACCCGCCTGCTCGACGGCAGCCTCTTCTCCGTTTACAACACCCTGTCCTACTTCCCGCGCAACGACCTCATGCTCTACGGCGGCATAGACTGGCAGCAGCGCAAAGCCAAAGAACCCGTGGACAGCTACCGCCTCATCTCCGCACGGCTGGGCGCGGCAAAAATGTTTGAAGCCGGCTTCGATGCCTCCGCCTCCGCCACCTTCGGCATCCGCAGCCACCGCGAAGAAAACGCCGTACTCGAACAACGCCGCCGCGACAAAGAACAGACCTACCGCCTCAGCATAGGCGCGGACCGCTGGAAATTCGCCGGACTCAAGCCCGTCCTCAGCTACAAACACCGCCGCGTCCACGGCAACACCGACTGGCTGTACAGCTACAAGCAAAACGAAGTCGGTCTGTCGCTGGTCAAATCGTTCTAACGCAGGACGCAGAAACACAAAGGTCGTCTGAAATTCAGTTTTCAGACGACCTTTGCGTTTTATAGTGGATTAACTAAATCAGGACAAGGCGACGAAGCCGCAGACAGTACAGATAGTACGGCAAGGCGAGGTAACGCCGTACTGGTTTAAAGTTAATCCACTATAAATTATTCCCCGTCTTTAACCGGATAATCAGGCAAGTACACATCAAAGCGGGTGCTTTTGCCCGTGTATTGGTAGGCGGGTTTTTCGCCGTTGAGAAACTCGCCGAGGCGCGGGCGTTTGACGACGACGCGTTTTTTGGCGACGGCGCGGGCGGCGGCAAGCAGCCCGGCTTCTTCTTGGGCGGCACCGACGACGCTGTGGAAATACGCCATTTCCTTTTTGACGGCGGCGGATTTTTGGCGTTCGGGGTACATGGGGTCGAGGTATACGATGTCGGGGCGCGATTGAACGGCGAGTTCGCGCATCAATTCGACGGCGTTGCCATAATGGAAAGTCATGCGGCGGGCGATGTCTTGAATTTCAGGCTCTTGCAGCGCGCGTTCGAGGCCGTCGGCAAGCAGGCAGGCGACGGCGGGATGCTGCTCGAAAGTGTGGACGTTCAAACCAAGCGAGGCGAGGACGAAACTGTCGCGCCCGAGTCCGCCGGTGCCGTCCCAGACGGTCGGTTTGGTTGTGTGGTTGACCGCCTTGGCAATCAGCTCGCCGCCGCCTTTGGTGCGCCGGTATTGGGCTGCGCCGCCGCCGAAATCGACACGGACGCGCCCCCTCTCCCCCGCGCGGCACAAGCTGACGCCTTCCGCATCGGCAAGCAGGTATTCGCCGCTGTCGGGCAGGTCGGACAAAATCGGAAGCTGGAATTGCCGCGCCAAAAGGCGGGCGTGTTCGGTGGCGGTGTCGGCGAGATAAATGGGCGTCATGGCGGTTGCGGGTCGGGGTCGTCTGAAAAGGGCGGATTATATAGTGGATTAAAATAAAAATGAGACAAGGCGGCAACGCCGTATCATTGCAATTTTAATCCACTATATCGGGAATCCGCTTGAAGCCGATATGGCTTCATCAATACGGATTTTATCCGTTTTCGGGACAAAGGTCGTCTGAAAATCGGATTTCGGGTTTTCAGACGACCTTTGCCGTTCTTTACTCGCTGAATTTCCGTCCGCGTTCCATATCCTGCCTTGCAGGTAAAGGGGGACGGTCAATGCGGCGCGGATAGAGGTTTTGGCTATATCCAAAGCATCAGGAGTTATTTAGCCTGCGTCAGCCCGTTTGTTAAAATCCGTCGTTTTGCCGGTTGATTGAACGGCATTTTCCAATAGAAACAAACAATAACCATGACCCACACACAGCAAAAATCCCCCAACCTTTGGCTGGTAATCGCCGCTGCCGCCGCCATTCTGCTGATTACCATCGGCATGCGCATGACTATGGGGCTGTTTGTCCGCCCCGTCGTCGACTCTACCGAGCTGAGTATCCAAGAGTTCAGCCTGATTATTGCCGTTTTCCAGTTGATGTGGGGCGTGTCCCAGCCGCTTTCCGGCGCGCTTGCCGACCGCTTCGGCGCGTTTAAGGTTTTGGGCGGCGGCGCGTTGCTGTTGGTTTGTGCCTGCCTGATGGTGCCGCAGATGCCGACTTATTGGGGGCTGATGCTGGCAATCGGGCTGCTTTTTTCGTTTGGCACGGGCGCGGGCGGTTTTTCCATCATCATGGGGCAGGTCGCGGCGAAAGTGCCGCCGCACAAACGCGGTTTGGCTTCGGGGCTGGTCAACGCGGGTGGTTCGGCGGGGCAGTTTCTGTTTGCGCCGCTGGTGCAGGGTTTGCTGGTGTTGCCCGCCGTCGGCTGGACGGGGACGTTTTATGTTTGGGGTGGGATTGCGCTTTTGATCCTGCCGATTTCGTGGTGGCTGGCGGGCGGCAAAAACGCTGTCGCCACGCACCACACGTCGTCTGAAAACGGGCAATCGCTGGGGCAGGCAGTCAAAGCGGCGTTTAAAAACCGCAGCTACATCCTGCTGCACTTAGGCTTTTTTACCTGCGGTTTCCACATTGCGTTTTTGGTAACCCACCTGCCCAACGAAATCGCGCTCTGCGGCCTGCCCGCTTCGGTCGCTTCGACTTCGATTGCGATTATCGGTTTGGCGAACATCGCGGGCTGCATTTTTTCGGGCTGGTGTACGGGGCGGTTTTTGGGCAAATACGTTTTGTTCGGACTCTACGCCTCGCGCGTAGCGATGGTGCTGATATACCTTGCCGCCCCGAGAACCGACGTCAATTTCTACATTTTTGCCGCCGCGCTCGGTTTCACTTGGCTCGCCACCGTCGCCCCGACCGCTGCGATTACGGGCAAACTGTTCGGCACGCGCTATCTGGCGACGCTGTTCGGACTGACGATGTTGAGCCACCAAATCGGCGGCTTTTTAGGCTCGTATATCGGCGGCATCGTGATTTACCGGTTCAACGATTACGGCTGGATGTGGTATGCCGACGCGGTGTTGGCGGGGACGGCGGCTTTGCTGAACCTGCCGATACGCGAAAAGAAAGCGGCGTAAACCGCTGC
>NZ_AJMT01000141.1:0-12173 GCF_000260655.1 Neisseria sicca VK64 | reverse complement strand
TTGCGGTAGCTGCCGATCATTTTCTTTTGCCCGTTGAAATGCCAGAGTGTCAAAGTACCGTTGTTGAGGACGGGAACGAAGGTTTTGATCTGCGCCGCCGGTATTTCATACGGGTCGGAATATTTTTTCATGGACGGATAGTAAAAGTCCTGCACTTGCGCTACGCCGGATTCGACGGTGTATTGGCGGACGTAAGCTACCGATGACATTGTGGCGGTAATTTTGCCGTTTTGATTGAAATAAACGGAGTGGGTTTGTGCCGAAGCTTGAAGCGACGCGCCAAGCAGGATGCAGGCGGTCAGGCTGTTTGTCCAAAAGTGGTTCATTGTCTGATTGTTCCGATGTGGCGGAGATGTAAATAATAGGTATTTAGTTGAGTCGTCAAGTCAATAATATTTGAATAAAGCATATTCCGGCTGTTATTCGTCATTATAATCCATCAGGTCATGCGGGTTAAATATAATATTTTTATGAATGCTTATTTAAATACAGACAATAAATATAAGAAATGGTTCCGATTGGAATATTGATTTTGTGTGTAGGGAGGTCGTCTGAAAACAGATTAAACGGATATGTTCAACGTTAATAATAATGGTTTGGGGCGAGCGCAATCATGAAAATACGGCCGAAAACCTATATGCAGAAGATTTTCGGCCGTATCAAAATCAGCAAGGGATTATTCCAATCCCAGCAATTGCTCTCGGGTCAGCAAGAATACGAATCCGTCGCCGCCGCTGGTTTCCAGCCAAGTGAACGGCAGCTCGGGATAGGCGGCTTCCAATACGTCGCGGTTGTGTCCGATTTCGACCAGCAATACGCCTTTGGGATTGAGGTGTTTGGCGGCGTGCAGCAGGATTTGGCGGGTGGCGTCCAAACCGTCTTCGCCGCTGCCCAAGGCGAGTTCGGGTTCGTGCAGGTATTCGTCGGGCAGCATATCGACCGATTCGGCATCGACATAAGGCGGGTTGGAAACAATCAGGTCGTATGTGCCTTCCAATCCTTCGAACAAATCGGTGTGAATCAGGTTGATACGGTCTTCCAATCCATAATCTTCGATGTTGATGGCGGCTACTTCCAGCGCATCCAAACTCAAATCGACGGCGTCAATTTCAGCGGCGGGGTAGTGGTGTGCCATTTGAATGGCGAGGCAGCCGCTGCCGGTACACAAATCCAATGCGCGGTGAACCAATTCGGGGTGTTCTATCCATGGGGTAAGGCTGTCGCCGAGCAGTTCGTAAATAAACGAGCGCGGTACGATAACGCGTTCGTCAACATAAAAATCGAAATCGCCTTGCCATGCCTGATGGGTGAGGTAGGCTGCGGGGATGTGTTCGACTGCGCGGCGTTCCAACACTGCCAACACTTCTTCTTTCTCGCTTTGCAGCAGCTTGGCATCGAGGTAGGGCTCCAGCGTGTCCAAAGGTAGGTTGAGGGTATGCAGGATAAGGTAGGCGGCTTCATCGTGCGCGTTGTCCGATCCATGCCCGAAAAACAAACCGGCATCGTTGAAACGGCTGACGGCGAAACGCAGGATGTCGCGGACGGTGGTCAATTCTTGGGCTGCTTGGGTAAACATATCGCACTCTCAAATAATGTAAATTAATGTTTGCATTATAACAGCAAGGTCGTCTGAAAACGGTGTTTACTTGAATATAACGTTTTCAGACGACCTCGATAAGCATGGTTCAATCTCAATCCACCCCGCGGGCGCGGTTTTCATGGAATTGTGCCTGCCAATCGGCAAATTTTCCTTGCTCGATGGCTTCGCGCATTTCTGCCATGATGACTTGGTAGAAATGCAGGTTGTGGATGGTGTTGAGCTGTGCGCCCAAGATTTCGCCGACGCGGTGCAGATGGTGCAGGTAGGCGCGGCTGAAGTTTTGGCAGGCGTAGCAGGTGCAGCTTTCGTCTATCGGGCGTTTGTCGAGCTTGTGTTTGGCGTTTTTGATTTTCAAATCGCCGAAACGGGTGAACAGCCAGCCGTTGCGCGCATTGCGGGTGGGCATGACGCAGTCGAACATGTCCACGCCGTGCGCCACGCCGTAAACGAGGTCTTCGGGTGTGCCGACGCCCATCAGGTAATGCGGTTTGTGTTCGGGCAGCATCGGTCCGACGGTGCGCAGCATGCGGTACATTTCGGGTTTGGGTTCGCCGACGGACAGTCCGCCGATGGCAAGCCCGGGGAAGTCGAATTGTTCCAAGCCGCGCAGCGATTCTTCGCGCAAATCTTCATACATCGCGCCTTGCACGATGCCGAACAGGGCATTCGGGTTCTTCAAATCTTCAAAGGCTTTTTTGCTGCGTTCTGCCCAACGCAGGCTCATTTGCAGGGATTTTTGCGCCTGTTCGTGCGTTGCTTCGCCAGGTGTGCATTCGTCCAACTGCATCACAATGTCGGAATTGAGTACGGTTTGGATTTTCATGGAGATTTCGGGCGAGAGGAAGAGTCTGTCGCCGTTGATCGGGCTTTGGAAGGTACAGCCTTCTTCAGTGAGTTTGCGCATGTCGGAGAGCGAGAAAACCTGAAAACCGCCCGAGTCGGTCAAGATGGGTTTGTTCCAGCCGATAAAATCGTGCAGGCCGCCGAATTGTTCGATGACTTCCAAACCGGGACGCAGCCATAAATGGTAAGTGTTGCCCAAAATAATTTGTGCCTTGATATCGTGCAGGTTTTGCGGATTCATTGCCTTAACCGAGCCGTAAGTGCCAACCGGCATGAATACGGGTGTTTCGATTTTGCCGTGGTTCAGTTCCAGCGTGCCGCGTCGGGCATGACCGTCTTTTTTATGTAAGGTAAATTTGAGCATAGGTTGTATCTATAAATGTAGAAAACGGCGTGCGAAGCCGCCGTGCAGTCAAACGATTGAGGTAAAAACGCGATTATAAAGGATTTTCATCGCAATAGCGGTGTTTGAATATTTCAGACGACCTTATTCGTATCGAGATGTTCACTGTTGAAAATGTTTCAAAAAAATCACAATGTTCCGACAATGTCGTCTGAAACCTCGTTTTCATGCTTGCCATTGCGTCAAAGTATCGTCTATAATCCGAACCCTGTTAAACAGGCACGTAGCTCAGTTGGTTAGAGCACCACCTTGACATGGTGGGGGTCGTTGGTTCGAATCCAATCGTGCCTACCAAATTCCCCAAACGGCATTTATGCCGTTATTTTTTAATGTTTTGGAGCTTTTTTGATGTTGAACATTACCTTGCCGGACGGCTCAGTCCGCCAATACGAATCGCCCGTTACCGTGGCACAGATTGCCGCGTCTATCGGAGCAGGTTTGGCGAAGGCGACGGTGGCGGGTAAGGTAAACGGCAAATTGGTCGATGCGTGCGATCCGATTACCGAAGATTCAACCGTCCAAATCATTACCCCGAAAGACCAAGAAGGCGTTGAAGTCATCCGCCACTCTTGCGCCCACCTTGTCGGTCACGCAGTCAAGCAGCTCTATCCTAATGCAAAAATGGTTATCGGCCCCGTCATTGAAGAGGGCTTTTATTACGATATTGCTACGGAAAAACCGTTTACGCCTGAGGATGTTGCAGCTATCGAAGCGCGTATGAAAGAATTGATTGCTCAGGATTATGATGTAATCAAAATCATGACTCCGCGAGCCGAAACCATCAAAATTTTCCAAGATCGCGGTGAAGAATATAAGCTGCGCCTGATTGAAGATATGCCCGAAGTTGAAGCAATGGGTATGTATCATCATCAGGAATATGTCGATATGTGCCGCGGTCCGCACGTTCCGAACACCCGCTTCCTGAAAAACTTCAAGCTGACCAAGCTGGCAGGCGCATACTGGCGCGGCGACAGCAATAATGAAATGCTGCAACGCATTTACGGTACAGCTTGGGCAACAAAAGACGAATTAAAAGCCTATATCCAGCGTATTGAAGAAGCAGAAAAACGTGACCACCGCAAATTGGGCAAGCAACTGGATTTGTTCCACTTGCAAGACGAAGCGCCGGGTATGGTGTTTTGGCATCCTAAAGGTTGGGCTTTGTGGCAGACTATTGAGCAGCATATGCGTAAAGAGCTGAATGCAGCCGGTTACAAAGAAGTCAAAACCCCCCAAATCATGGATAAAACCTTTTGGGAAAAATCCGGTCACTGGGATAACTACAAAGACAATATGTTCGTAACCAGTTCGGAAAAGCGCGAATACGCGGTTAAGCCGATGAACTGCCCGGGACATGTTCAGATTTTCAATAACGGTCTGCGCTCGTACCGCGATTTGCCGATGCGTTTAGCAGAATTTGGTTCTTGCCATCGCAACGAGCCGAGTGGTGCATTGCATGGACTGATGCGTGTCCGCGGTTTTGTCCAAGATGATGCGCATATTTTCTGCACCGAAGATCAAATCGTTAGTGAGGCCCGAGCATTCAATGAATTGCTGGTTCGTATTTACAAGCAATTCGGTTTCCATGATGTGTCCGTCAAACTTTCATTACGTCCTGAGAAACGCGCCGGTTCAGACGACGTGTGGGATAAGGCAGAACAAGGTCTGCGCGAAGCATTGACTGCTTGCGGTGTGGAATGGGACGAGTTGCCAGGTGAGGGTGCGTTCTATGGACCTAAAATCGAATATCACGTTAAAGACGCATTGGGACGTTCTTGGCAGTGTGGTACGCTGCAGCTGGATTTTGTGTTGCCGGAACGCTTGGATGCAGAATATGTAACCGAAAACAATGACCGCGCCCGTCCGGTAATGTTGCATCGCGCCATTTTGGGTTCTTTGGAACGATTTATCGGTATTTTGATTGAAAATCATGCAGGTTCTTTCCCGCTATGGTTGGCGCCGGTTCAAATGGTGATTATGAATATCACCGAAAATCAAGCGGATTACTGCCGTGAAGTAGCTGCTAAATTGAAGGCTGCAGGCTTCCGTGTAGAGCTGGATTTGCGTAACGAAAAAATCGGTTACAAAATCCGTGATAACAGCCAATACCGCTTCCCTTATCAAATCGTTGTCGGCGATAAAGAGAAGCAAGAAAACAAAGTGGCCGTGCGCCGCAAAGCAGAAGACTTGGGTTCTTTGGATTTGGATGATTTCATCGCACAACTGCAGCAAGAAATCTCAGACGCCCTCGTCAACCATTAATTTTTATAGGAGTATTCATCATCGCTCAAGAACGCGAAGCACGAATCAATGGCGAAATTACCGCTAAAGAAGTGCGTTTAATCAGTGAGTCAGGCGAACAGCTTGGTGTCGTATCGGTTCGTGAAGCTTTGGCTATGGCCGAAGAGCAGGATGTGGATTTGGTAGAGATTTCCCCTACTGCCAAACCGCCTGTATGCAAACTGATGGATTACGGTAAATATAAATACCAACAGGCCAAGAAACGCGACGAAGCCAAGAAAAACCAGAAGCAGGTACAAATTAAGGAAATTAAATTCCGTCCGGGTACCGATGAAGGCGATTATCAAATCAAAATGCGTAACATCAACCGCTTCTTGGCTGATGGTGATAAAGTCAAAGTAACGCTTCGTTTCCGCGGACGTGAAATGGCTCACCAGCAACTCGGGGCGCAACTTTTAGAGCGCGTGAAAGAGGATTTGGCGGAAGTGGCTCAAATCGAATCCTTCCCTAAAATGGAAGGCCGTCAAATGGTGATGATGATTGCACCGAAGAAAAAATAAAGTTATAATTCTCGGCTTACTTCGATTGCCGCTTCGGAGTAAACTTTTGATTGGCGGCAAAAACCGTGGCATTTTGGGTTCAAGTGTTTGAAATCGATGTTTTAAAACCCCCTGATGCCTTATCTAATAACGAATGGAGTTTTCCCATGCCTAAAATGAAAACCAAGTCTAGCGCGAAAAAACGCTTCAAAGTACTGGGTAACGGCGGTGTAAAACGCGCTCATGCGTTCAAACGCCACATCTTGACTAAAAAGACCACTAAAAACAAACGCCAACTGCGCGGTACCTCTATGGTAAACGATCGCGATTTGGCTTCTGTTGCTAAAATGTTACCCTACGCTTAAGGAGTTTAGAATATGCCACGCGTAAAACGCGGTGTAACCGCCCGTGCCCGTCACCAAAAAATCTTCGCGTTAGCCAAAGGCTACCGCGGTCGTCGTAAAAACGTATACCGCGTTGCCAAGCAGGCGGTAATGAAAGCCGGTCAATACGCATACCGTGACCGTCGTCAACGCAAACGCCAATTCCGTCAATTGTGGATTGTCCGTATCAATGCAGGTGCCCGTGAAAACGGTCTGTCTTACAGCAAATTCATGAACGGCCTGAAACGCGCCTCTATCGAAATCGACCGCAAAGTATTGGCTGATCTAGCTGTGTTCGATAAAGCCGCTTTTGCACAATTGGTTGAGAAAGCCAAAGCTGCTTTGGCTGCTTAATCCAAAAAATTTGAAAAGGAAGCTAAGGCTTCCTTTTTTCTTTGTCTGAAGAAAGTCTATGTGATTGATTTTCTTTCTTTAAAGTCTATTTTTTTGAATTGATTTGCGCTAAAATACGCCGATTCTATCAAACGGATTGGCCGTAAACGATAAAAGGTCGTCTGAAAAGTTTGGCAACACCAAACCATACAGGCGGCCTCATTGTTTCAGACGACCCATCATCAACCGACAGACGATAAAACCACTATGGAAAATGTAAACCGTATCGTTGCAGAAGGCATTGCCGCAGTAGAAGCCGCGCAAGACTTCAACGCTCTAGAACAAATCAAAGCCCGTTATCTTGGTAAAACCGGCGAGTTGACCGGACTTCTGAAAACCTTAGGTCAAATGTCGCCTGAAGAGCGCAAAACCATAGGTGCGCATATCAATGAATGCAAAAACCAGTTTCAGACGGCCTTTAACAATAAACGCGATGCGCTCAACGAAGCCAAACTGCAAGCCCAGCTCGCTGCCGAAGCACTTGATATTACCCTGCCCGGACGCGCGCAGGAAAACGGCGGTTTGCATCCCGTAACCCTGACCTTGCAGCGCGTGGTCGAACTCTTTCACGGTATGGGCTTTGAAGTGGCAGACGGCCCGGAAATCGAAGACGATTTCCACAACTTCCAAGCCTTGAACATCCCCGCAAACCACCCGGCCCGCGCCATGCAGGATACGTTCTACGTTGAAAACGGCGATGTTTTGCGCACGCACACTTCCCCGATTCAAATCCGCTATATGCTCGACAAAAAAGAGCCGCCCATCCGCATTATCGCCCCCGGCCGCGTTTACCGCGTGGACAGCGATGCTACGCACTCACCCATGTTCCACCAAGCCGAAGGCCTGTGGGTAGAAGAGGGCGTAACCTTTGCCGATTTGAAAGCCGTGTTCACCGATTTTATCCGCCGCTTTTTCGAACGCGATGATTTGCAAGTACGTTTCCGTCCGTCTTTCTTCCCGTTCACCGAACCGTCCGCCGAAATTGACATCATGGGCGAAAACGGCAATTGGCTGGAAGTCGGCGGCTGCGGCATGGTGCATCCCAACGTGTTGAAAAACGTGAATATCGACCCCGAAAAATACACCGGTTTCGCCTTCGGCATCGGCCTCGATCGTTTCGCCATGTTGCGTTACAACGTGAATGATTTGCGGCTGTTTTTCGATAACGATTTGAACTTTTTGAAGCAGTTTGCGAAATGATTGTGCAGGCTGCCTAAAAGAAACTGCCTTAACAAAGTTAAAAAGCAGCCTGCACTCCCAAGCAAACAGGTCGTCTGAAAACAAAATCTGATAAAAAGTTAATTAGTTGATTGAGAACATAACATGCAATTCTCCTACTCATGGCTGAAAACCCAAGCCGATACCGAACTTTCCGCCGATAAGCTGGAACATCTGTTAACCATGTCCGGCTTGGAAGTGGAAGAAGCCGAGACTGCCGCGCCTGCGTTTACGGGCGTGGTGATTGCCGAAGTGAAATCCGTTGAAAAACATCCGGATGCCGATCGTTTGAATGTTACCCAAGTCGATGCGGGTACGGGCGAGTTGGTGCAGATTGTGTGCGGTGCGCCGAATGTGAAGGCGGGCATCAAAGTACCGTGTTCGCTGCCGGGCGCGGTATTGCCGGGCAATTTCAAAATCAAGCCGACCAAGATGCGCGGCGTGGTGTCGAACGGGATGTTGTGTTCCACCGACGAACTTGGTCTGCCTGACGACGGCGTGAACGGTTTGCACATTCTGCCGCAAGACGCTCCTGTCGGTGCAAACATCCGTGAATATTTGGATTTGGACGATACGGTGTTCACGCTGAAAATCACGCCGAACCGTGCCGACTGCCTGAGCATCAAAGGCATTGCGCGCGAAGTGTCTGCTCTGACCGGCTGCGCGTTCAAGCAGCCTGCAATCCATGCCGCGCCAATCACGGGTAGCCGCAAACAGCCCGTGCAGATTTATGCGCCTGCCGATTGCGGCCGCTTTATCAGCCGCGTGATTGAAAACGTGAACGCGCGTGCCGCTACGCCGGATTGGATGAAGCAGCGTTTGGAGCGTAGCGGCATCCGCAGTATTTCCGCGTTGGTGGACATTGGTAATTATGTGATGCTGGAAATCGGTCAGCCGATGCATGTTTTTGATGCCGACAAACTTTCATGCAGCCTGCACATCCGCCGTGCGCGCGAAGGTGAAACGCTGGAATGCCTGAACGAGAAAACTGTCTCTCTGTCTGAAAACACGCTGGTAGTGGCCGATGAAAAAGGTGCGTTGAGCTTGGCAGGCCTGATGGGCGGCGCGGCAAGCGTGGTTTCAGACGACACACAAAATATCGTGCTGGAAGCAGCTTGGTTTGCACCTGAAATCATCGCCGGTAAATCGCGCCAATACGGTTTTGGTTCGGATTCGTCGTTCCGCTTTGAACGCGGTGTGGATTACCGTTTGCAGGCTGATGCCATCGAACGCGCTACTGAATTGGTTTTGCAAATCTGCGGCGGTGCGGCAGGCGAAATGGTGGAAGCGCAGGGTGAATTGCCCGAAGCCAAGCAGGTTGAATTGCGTTTGGGTCGTCTGAAAACCGTGTTGGGCGTGGACATTCCTGCCGAACAGGTGGAAACCATTTTGCAGCACTTGGGCTTGCAGCCTGAAAAAACGGCGGAAGGCTTCCGCGTTACCGCGCCGAGTTTCCGTTTCGACATCGAAATCGAGGCCGATTTGATTGAAGAAATTGGTCGCGTTTACGGCTATGAAAATATCCCCGACGATTACACGTCAGGTCGTCTGAAAATGCTGGCGCTGCCCGAAACCCACCGTCCGCGTTTTGCCGTTTATAACGAAATGGCGGCGCGCGGCTACCGCGAAGTGGTCAGCTATGCCTTCGTTGACGAGCAGTGGGAACACGATTTTGCCGCCAATGCCAACCCCATCCGCCTGCAAAACCCGCTGGCGGCGCAGTATGCCGTGATGCGTTCCACGCTCATTGGCGGCTTGGTGGAAATTTTGCAAAACAATCTGAACCGCAAACAAAACCGCGTGCGTGTGTTTGAAATCGCTCGCGTGTTCAGCAAAGGTTCAGATGGCCGGTTTGTACAAAACGAACGCATCGGCGGCTTGTGGTACGGCGCGGCGATGCCTGAACAATGGGGCGAGAAAACGCGCAACGCAGATTTTTACGACATCAAGGCCGATGTAGAAAATCTGTTGAAAAACAAAGCAGTTGAGTTCGTTAAAACCGAACATCCTGCCCTGCATCCCGGCCGCGCCGCCAATATCGTTTCAGACGACCAAGTGATCGGCTTTGTCGGCGAATTGCATCCGAAATGGCTGCAAAAATACGACTTGCCGCAAGCGCCGCTGGTATTTGAAATCGACATGGCAGCCGTGTTGGAACGCGAAAAAACGCGTTATCAGGCAGTATCAAAATTCCAGCCGGTACGCAGGGATTTGGCGTTTGTCATGCCTGAAACCATGACCCATGATGATTTGTTGGCCGCCTTGAACGGCGCGGCAAACAAGTTGGTACAGGAAATCAGCGTGTTTGACGTGTATCGCGGTACAGGTCTGCCTGAAGGGATGAAGAGCATGGCGGTCAAAGTGATTTTGCAGGATATGGAAAACACGCTGACGGATGAAACAGTCGAGCCGGTTATCGGAAAACTGATTGACGCGGCAACTGCTGCGGGAGCGCAACTTCGCAGCTAAAAAATAAATATTCGCTTGAATTTTAAATAGAAATTGGTAATAATCTGCACCTGTTACAACAGAAGGTAATAATATGACATTAACTAAAGCCGAATTGGCCGATATTTTGGTAGATAAAGTCAGCAATGTAACCAAAAACGATGCCAAAGAAATCGTCGAACTCTTTTTTGAAGAAATCCGCAGCACTTTGGCACGCGGCGAAGAAATCAAAATTTCCGGTTTCGGTAATTTTCAGTTGCGCGACAAACCGCAGCGTCCCGGCCGTAATCCGAAAACCGGCGAAGAAGTACCGATTACCGCCCGCCGCGTAGTCACTTTCCATGCCAGCCAAAAACTCAAAGGCATGGTGGAGCATTACTATGACAAACAACGCTAATCCCGTTATTCCTGCAAAACGTTATTTCTCGCTAGACGAAATGTGCGAACTGGTGCAAATCAGCCCGTCACAATTTGCCCAGTGGCAACATGAGAACGGTATCGTTGTCGGTTACGGCGGCGATCGTTACACCCGTTCCGATGTGGTGAAACTGCTGAAGCTGAAAGATACCTTTGCGCCTTATGTCGACCGCTTCAGCCGTGATTCTTTGGATGCAAACGGTCATCCTGCTGCAAAAGCGGAAGAAGTCAGGGATAGCCTGAATCAAATTTTGGCAGATTTGGAAGCGTATTCATAATCGCCATTTCGTATTTCTGCGAAAAATAAAAAAAACCGACCTTTGAGAGGTTGGTTTTTTTATTGATGATGAAAAGTTTAACAATACATTTTTATGCCAATTTGTCAGCCGAAGAAGGCGCAAGTGATACGAAGCCGGTCGCGGCTTCAGGAAATTGTTTTTCCAGAGTTTATACTCGATATATCATCTTCCGTTTCTTCTGTTGCATGAACAATCGAACAGGACGACTGCCATTAGTAAAAAGGTCGTCTGAAAACTTTCAGACAACCTTTGAGAAAGTTAGGCGTCCAATTCAAACTACGCCTGTTATGTAAACAACACAGTGTTTTCTTGAAATATCAACAATCCTTTCTTAGGGGAAAGCTATCTAAACTAAACTTTCAGATAACCTTAACTCATTCTTTAACTTTTATCTGATAAAATTTCTTATGATCCTTCTTTCCCAATCCCAAAAATCCTCCTGGCCCTCTTATATAATAAGAGATTTCAATCGTAATATTCTGTTTGGTTTGTGGAGTTCCAGAAATATGAACCGTATCATACCACTCGTCGATGGGCTTTACAGTCAACCCAGAATTCAGAGGATTCATTTTTACCTTGAAATAATCAGGATAAGTAGCTTGGTTAGCCACATTAAATTCTATGAAATATGGCTTATTTAATTCTGCATCCGGTAATGCCTGAACTTTATGTTTACCGGCAAAACAACCGGATAATGCTATTGCAGCCGAAAAGATAAATACTTTCCTTGTCATACTTAAAATATGCTCCATAATTTACTGATATTTCACAAAATTCTAAAATCAATTGCTCCAAAGCTGGCTTTTAGAAATTTTTCAGACGACCTTTGAGAAAGTTAGGTTTTCAATTCAACCTACGCCTGTTATGTAAACAACGTGGTGTTTCCTTGAAATATCAACAATCCTTTCTTAGGAGAAAGCTGTCTAAACTAAACCTTCAGATAACCTTAACTCATTCTTTAACTTTTATCTGATAAAATTTCTTCTGATCCTTACTTTCAAACCAGCCTACTTCACCTCTTACATAATAAGATATTTCAATCGTAATATCCTGCTTGGTTATTGGAGTTCCAGAAATATGAACCGTATCATACCACTCATCGGTGGGTTTTACAGTCAACCCTGAATTTAGAGGATCCATTTTCACCCTGAAATTATCGGGATAAGCAGCATATTTAGTTACATTTAATTCTGTGAAATATGGCTTATTTAATTCTGCGTCCGGTAATGCCTGAACTTTATGTTTACCGGCAAAACAACCGGATAATGCTATCACCGCCGAAAAGATAAATACTTTCCTTATCATACTTAAAATAAGCTCCATAATTTACTGATATTTCACAAAATTCTAAAATCAATTGCTCCAAAGCTGGCTTTTAGAAATTTTTCA
>NZ_AJMT01000140.1:0-16776 GCF_000260655.1 Neisseria sicca VK64 | reverse complement strand
CTCTTTGTCAACTGTAGTGGGTTGATGAAAAGTTATAATCTGGAGAGGACTAAATCAGTCCTCTCCTTTTTGATGTTCAAAGCGATGAGGATTCTAGTTTTAAAATTGTCAAAGTTCCGAAAGCCGAAAGCGTTTCGCTTGATGACTTTGATGAGGTTGTTAGTAGCTTCTAGTTTTGCGTTTGAGTAGGGCAGTTCCAGTGTGTTCAGGATCTTATCCTTGTTTTTCAAGAAGGTCTTAAAAACAGTTTGAAAAATAGGATTTACATAAGAAATGGTATCTTCAATGAGTCCAAAGAAATGCTCAGTTTTTTTCTCTTGAAAATGAAAAAGCAGGAGTTGGTAGAGTTTATAGTGTTCTCGGAGTTCTTGAGAGCAAGAGAGAAGTTTTTCTAGAATCTCTCCGCTGGTCAAGTGCATGCGAAAAGTTGGACGATAAAAACGTTTATGGCTGAGTTTACGGCTATCCTGTTGAATGAGTTTCCAGTAGCGTTTGAGTGCCCTATATTTGTGCGATTTTTTATCCAACTGATTCATGATTTGGATGCGAAGACGGTTCATAGCCCGGCCGAGATGTTGTACAATGTGAAAGTGGTCGAGGAAAATTTTCGCAGAAGGAAATAGTTTTCTGGCAATATCGTAATCAGTGGTGGACGCTCTATTGAAAGAAAGGAAAACGATGACTCATTCTCAAAAAATCGAAACGATGATCCGAAATGGCTCCGACCAGCTCTACACCATCTGCTACCCCAATCCCGACAAGGAAACGATTATCTTGCTACACGGTGGACCGGGAGCACCTGACGACTTTCTTTGGTTTGCGCCAGAGTTTGAAGAAAACTTCCAAATCATCACCTTTCACCAGCGGGGAACCAGAAAATCTCCCTGCCTGAGCGGTGATTATAGCATAGAAGCCTACATAGCAGACATTAACACAATCGCCAACCAATTCGGACTAGAAAAATTTCACCTTTTTGGACATTCCTGGGGCGGTCTGTACGCGCAAATCTACGCCAATAAAAATCCCGACCGCCTCCTTAGTCTCTTGCTTTCCTCGTCAGGAACAGGGACAGGCTCCCAGTGGCAAGAAATGGAAAAGGAGATGATGCGCTACAATCGAAAACACTGCACTTTTCTTGAGTGGACGAAAATGGGGCTCAACACTCTGCTTGGCGGTCTCGGTAGTTCCAAGGCTTCGCAGGCTCTCTTTCGCCAAGTTGTCCGTAATTACAATGCCGACTATCCAGCCTTTCATGATGTGAAACTAGACATGAGCAATGTTTCAGTCCAGGCAAGCAATCAAACGAGAAAGGAAATCACTGCCTACCCTCTCTTGCCCCGCCTAGAACATCCTCCTTTTCCTATCACCGTGACCTTTGGTGACAATGATATTTTTGGTGCCAGTGGACATTTTGTCATCAGCCGCTACCCTAGCGCCCAAGTCTTTACGATTAAAAACAGCGGCCACTTCCCATTTCTTCATAATCCGCAGGATTACTTTGCTATCTTGCACCAGCATTTTCAACCTTAGCATGAACCTCTAAAGTTTTCCAACTTTAGAGGTTTTCACTTATCTGCAACTTATCCCTCTTTTTCGGGCTCTTTGTCAACTGTAGTGGGTTGATGAAAAGTTATAATCTGGAGAGGACTAAATCAGTCCTCTCCTTTTTGATGTTCAAAGCGATGAGGATTCTAGTTTTAAAATTGTCAAAGTTCCGAAAGCCGAAAGCGTTTCGCTTGATGACTTTGATGAGGTTGTTAGTAGCTTCTAGTTTTAAAACCGTACCTGCGTCTGCAACTGCCTGCGGTAAACCAGCACGGCGGCGGTCAGGGTGGCGGCGGCGAAGGCGGACAGCAGGATGAGGTAGCGGCCGATTCCGTCCAGTCCGCTGCGGTTGAGCAGCAGTTCTTGAAAAGCCTTTAAGCCCCATGCCATCGGGGAAATCCAAGTGAGTTGCTGCATGGTTTCGGGCATGACGTGGGCGGGTACCATAATGCCGCCGATTGCTGCCATCAGGATGATGCCGCCGCCGCCGAGGACGACGGCGTGTTCGGTGGATTTGGCGCAGACGCTGACCAAAAGCGCGTAGCCGAGTGCGGCGGCGCTGACGGCGGCGGACAGCAGCGCGTAGGGAACAAGGCTGCCGTTGAGTATGAGGGCGGGCACGCCGATTTCGGGCAGCAGGTAGCGGCCGAGCAGCAGCATTCCGACAAATTGGAGCTGGTTAATCAGGAAATAGGGGATGAGTTTGGCGGCAATCAGGCCGAACGCGGAGGCGCGGGCGAGACGCAGGCGGGTGATGGTGTTGGTCTGGCGTTCCAGCGCCATGACGTTCGACAGCGGTATCATGATGAAAAACATACCGAAAATCAGCCATGCGGGAACGCTGTGCTGTACAGCGTTGGGTTTTTCCACTGTGCCGCTGCCTGCGCTCAGATAGTGTTCTTCCAGCATTTTTTTATCTAAAAAGCTGCGTACGGCGGCGAATTGTTCGTCGTTTTTTTCATCGACTTTTTTCTGGATGTCTTTGCGGATGGAACGGGGCAGTTTTTTATTGTCGATTTTGATGCCGTCGTTGTTGTCGAAATAAGCGTCCAGCCGCGTTTGGGTGTAGTGCTGCTGCAAAACGCCTTTAACCGCCGCCAGCCATGAAGGCTCAGTATCTGGCGGTACATAGATTTGCAAGGCTTTGTTGTCGGCGATTTTGCCGGAAGCGGGGTTCGGGTTGTGCAGCACCAGTTGGAAACGCTTGTCGTGCAGGCCGTTTTGTGCGTCGGTCAGTTTTTCAGACGACATCCGCGTAACATGAATCTGCTCTTTTTCCAGCGCGGCGGCCAGCGTGGTATTGACGCTGTCGTTTGCCGCGCCGACCAGTGCGATGCGGCTGTCGGTGTGCGGGTCTTGGTCGCGGCTCAGCGCCAACGACATAATCAGCATGAAAGCGATGGGCATCACAAACAACACGGCCAAACCGTGCAGGTCGCGGCAGAGCAGTTTGAGTTCTTTGAGGAGGGAAGAGGTTGTCATTGTGGATTTTGCTTATCTGTTGCCGGTTCGTCTTTGCGCAGGAAATCAAGGTAAAACGTTTCCAGCGAACCGTGTCCCTGCTGGAAGTAGCGGATTTGTGCGCCGCTTTGTTGCAGGGCGGTGTAAACGGCGGCGGCATCGTGCGCCGTTTCCATCATGCCGCGGCTGTCCACTTGCTTTGCACCCAAAGCGGCCAGCGTTTGAGGCGGCAGCGGCGGTTCGACAGTAAAGCGCACGACGCCTGTTTGCGTGCTTAAAAGCTCGTCCAAACCGCCGTGGTACACCAGCTTGCCGTGTTGCAGCAGCGCAATTTTGCCGCAAAGCTGCTCGATTTCTGACAGATAGTGCGAGGTGTAAACCACCGTTACCCCCTGCCGTGTCAAATCCGCTACGCTGTCGAGGATAAAGCGGCGCGACTGCGGGTCGATGCCGACTGTGATTTCGTCGAGGAACACCAGTTGCGGCGTGTTAATCAGACCGATGGCAAAATTCAGACGACGTTTAAGCCCGCCCGAAAGATGCTTTGCCGCTTTGTTTTTGTGTGCGGTCAGGTCGGTCTGTTCCAACAGCGCGTTCAGACGGCCTTTGTCGCGCACTTTGTAAAGCGAGGCGAAAAACAGCAGGTTGTCCCACACCGAAAGCTGCGGATAAAACGCGAAATCTTGCGGCACCAAACCGATTTTCTGCCGTTCGCTGCGGCTTAACAGGCGCAACGGCTTGCCGTCAAACAAAATTTCGCCCTGCCGTACTTCCTGCAAGCCGGCCAAAAGCGACATCAGCGTCGTTTTCCCCGCACCGTTGTGGCCGAGCAGCCCCAAACATTCGCCGTCGGCAATGTCGAACGACACATTGTCCAGCGCGGCAGTTTCGGCTTTGGGATAACGGTGGGAGAGGGATTGGATTTGAATCATGGTTTCAGACGGCCTTAGTATGGGTGGAGCATAGTGAAATCGCTAAGGCATCGGTTTACCTGCGCGCAAACGTTTACAGAAAATTTATCGATACCGCATGATTCCCCATTATTTCAACAATCCCCGCCACAAGGCTTCTTCATCATCCGCAATCTTGCGCAAAAATGCGGCGATTTCGTGGCAGCCGTTTTCAGACGGCTTTTTGCACTGCTTCACGCACATCGCTGCAAACTGCCGCCATTGGTCGCCGATGGCGGTCATTTGTTCCGAGGCCGTCTGAAACGCGGGGTTGTCGCAGATACGGGCGGCCTGTTCGAGGAAATAGGCGTAGATATAGCGGAAACCCGCGCCGCCGGTGCCGATTTCTTCCTGCATCCGCACGAGATGGCCGAGGAACAGCTTTTGGTATTTTTCATTTCGTTTGGCAGGCAGGGCTTCGATGTTTTTTGCCAACGTGCGGATGCCTTTTACGCCGACGAAAAAAACGGGCGGGAGCATTTGTTTGGCGTTTTTGCGTATGGCTTTGCGGATGATGGCGGGTAAGTCGGCCTTAACTTTTTCAGACGGCCTGTCGTTTTCCAGCGTGTACATCATGCCTTTGGCGGCCAATACGCCTTTGGCGAAACGCGCCCGCTGCAAATCTTCGGTGGCGCAGCGCTGCACCGTTTCAAACACGGGGTCGCTGATCAGGTAGTCGTCGCCGTCTTTGCCGTACACCAAGAGATTGTGTGCGTTGAAATGGAAACGCATTTGCGGCGGGAAATACGGCAGCCAGAATACGGAGGTCTGCAACCCCGCCAGTTTGCCCGATGAAAGCGCGGCATCCAGCGCGTCCTGTCCCTTTTGGGCATTGGAAAATTTGCGGGCGGACAATTTCAGCCCCAATGCCTTGCAGGTGTTTTTGATGATGCCGCGCGGTGCGATGCGGTAGGAAACCAGCGGCATGCCGCCCAGCTTGACGACGGGCAGCCAGACAAAGGTTAGCGCGTGGGCGATGCCGAAGATCATGGCTTCGTCTAAGTCGTGGCCGTGGTATTTGAGCAGTGTGGACATTACGCCGCTTTCGCAGTGGGCGGTATGCTGGTGTGGGAATTCGGTCATGGGGGTATCAATCAGATATCTGTTTAGAAGTATTTTTATAATTAGGCGACTGTGTTTCAAACACAGATGAGGTCGTCTGAAAAACAAATCAGGGCAGGTTGCCGCCGTCAGTAAGGGCTGGTTCGCCTTAATCCGCGTCCGTCCGCTTTAATTCGTCTATGTTGATTTGCAGCGCGTCGGCGTATTTTTGCAGGGTTTTGTCGGGTAGTTTGGCGAAGATTTCGGGACGCAGGTGGCGGCGGAGCTGCCATTTCCATACGCCCGCGGCCATTGCCAAACCGGCTTCGTCGTGGCGGAAGCGGAACATATGGTAATACAGCGGCGAATATTCGCCCCGTGCCACTGCTTCGCGGGCGGCGCGGGTTTGTTCGTCGAGTTCGGCGACCGCCATTTCGGTGGCGTAGGCTTCGTCCTGCCAGCCGCTGCTGGTACCGGCTTCGTAACGCCCGTCGCGTGTGCCGTAAATGACTTTCAGATGTCCGTGGTAGCTTTCGCTGTCATCTTGCGGGATGTCTTTGATTTCCATAGTTTCAGACGACCTTTTTTCAGTTTGCTATACCGCTTCCAAAAGCATAAAGCAAGTTGAGAAACGCCCGCTTTCGGGAACGTAGCACAAAACTTTTTGACCGCGCTCCAATGGGAAAGTGCGCATAAATTCTTCAAGGATAATGTAAATCGATGCCGAGCCGGTGTTGCCTTTGGTGTAGAGGTTGGTAAACCATTTTTCCTGCGGAATTTCAAAGCCGATGTTTTTCAGGCCGTCTGAAAGGCGGTCGCGGAAAAAGCCGGAAGAGTAGTGGGGCAGGAACCAGTCGATTTCGTCGGCGCGGATGCCGTGTTTGGCGGCGATTTGCGCGAGCGGTTTTTCCACTGTGTAGCGGACGATGTTTTCGTTCAATAGTTTTACGTCCTGCTTGACCGCCATCAGGCTGTGGCGGCGGCTGTATTCGGGGTCGGCGTGTTTCCAGCCTTCGAACACGCCGTCGCGGAATTCTGCGCCGGCATACATGCAGGGCGGCATTTCGTTGGCGTAAGAGAGCAGCTCTATCCAGCGGATTTTCAGGCTGAGGCCGTCTGAATTGGGGCGGTCGGACAAGTATGCCGCGCCTGCGCCGTCCGACAACATCCAGCGCAAAAAGTCTTTTTCAAAACCGATTTCGGGGGAGGCGTTTTCCAGCTTTTTATGGTCGGTTTCGTGTTGGAACACTTCGCCGCGCATCACCGCCGAAGCGTTTTCCGACGCAGCGGCGACGGCGTGGGCGTGTTCGCCGGTGCGTACGGCGTTGTAGGCGTGTTTCATCGCCGCCATGCCTGCCGCACACACGCCCGCCATGCTCAATACTTCGCAGGAGGGCATCTCCAAAAGGCCGTGTACCATCACGCCGTGTCCGGGCATGGTTTGGTCGGGATAGGACGTCGCGCAGGACAGGCTGGTGATGTCTTCGGGCTTGATGCCTTGTGCGAACAGCCGGCGGACTGCTTCGGCGGCAAGTTCGGCATTAGTATGCGTGGCGTGGCGGCTGTCGGGGTCTATGGCGTAGTGCCGCGTTTGGATGCCGTTGGAACGCAAAATCATGCGCCGCACGCGCGAGGGCAGCTCGCCCGCCATGCCGAGTACGGCTTCTATCGCATCATTGCCGATGGGTGCGTTGGGCAGGAAGGCGGCGGTACGGTTGAGGTAAACGTTTTTGAGTGTGTTATTTGGAATCATGGTTCTTTGTTATATGGCGAAACAAAATATGGATACTATGGCGTTGCCTTGCTTTTTCCTTATTTTGTCTCACTATGATAAGTGGTCAGCCGATAAACTGCGCCGCGTAATCGCAGCTTGCGGTGAGCGGGATGCCGTGTGCTTCGGCATATGCCGTTAACGTATCCACCAGCATTCGGGCAATGCCCTGATTGCGGAAATTGGGCGAAACTTCGGTATGGTCTACGTCCCAGCTTCCGTTGTGCTCGGTATAACTGATATAGCCTGCTTCCAAACCGTTGATGTCGATTTGGAAGCGGCGGCGTTCGGGGTAATGGATTACTTCGGGCATGGAGTGCTTTCTGTATTTGAGGCCGTCTGAAAAGCAAGACTGTCGTCGGCCGTTGCTGCAAAACATTTTGGTCGTTTTCAGACGGCCTCTGCCAACGTCGGTGCGGCTTCCGGCGTCAAGCCTTAACCGCTTTGGCGAGTGCCGAAGCTGTCAGCATTTGCGTGCCGAACCAGCCCCAATAAATGCGGTGGTGCTTGATTTTGCCGCCTTCCAGCCGCATCACTTCCAAAATATCCACTTGATCGCCGTCGGGCGTTTGGCGCGGGTATTCCCACACCAGCGTATCGCCCGTAACGAAATAGCGGCCGTCCCGATACCAGCGCACCAAATCGTTGGGACGGCGGCGCGTGCCTTCCTGTAAGAAACGCAGGATTTCGGCCTTGCCGCACAGGATGCCGCTGTCGGTATTCATAATCGCGGGCACCAGCGGGCTTTCAAATACGGCGTCGTCGGCATACAGCGCAATCAGCGCGTCGGTGTCGCGGTTTTTGGCATATTCGTGCCAGTCGCGGTAAATGCGTTCAAAATCGTCCATATACAGTCTCCTTACAGGTTGCCGCCCGCAATCCGGTTCATCCGCCGGAAGGTTGGCCGTAATAATCCGCCAGTTTTTTCAGACGGCCTTTGAGCAGCGGATGCAGCAGTTTTTTCACCAATACGCTCACCGGTACCAACACCAGAATCATCGCCAGCAGAAACAGGATATAAAAACACAGCAGGGCGCGGCGCAGCAGGGGGGACACACGTCCGGCGGCCATCAGCAGCCTGCCCCACAGGAAAAAGCTGCGTCCGGCGGCTTTTTCGCTGAAAATCAGTTTTTCGTTCACCTTGACCGCGCCCATATTTTGAAACAAGGTTTCGTCCAAGGTTTTGTTTTGCAACAGGGTATCCCGCATTTTTGCACCGAAGCGCGCCGCGTCGGCCAGCTCTCCGTCTGCGATGCCGGCGGAGGGCAGGGCGCGGAAGTATTGTTTGTCTCCCGACAGCAGCCATGCAGGGGTGGTGATGAAACTGGCGGCGCTGTTGCATGCGTCGATTTTGACGATGTTGCCGATGAGTTTCGCACCGTTTTGTGCCAAAAGCGACTTCATTTTTTCCTGTGCGCCCAACCACATATTGCGGCAGCCGATAAGCGTTACCACGGGTTTGCCGTTGAGCAGGCGGCGGGTTTCTTCCCGTTGCAGGAAGGCGGTAATCGGCTGCGCGGGCGAGAGGAACCAGACGGTATAAGCGATAACCACAGCGTCGTAATCATCGTCGGGGATGGCGGGCGGCAGAATCGGCGCGGGTTTCAGGTGGACGGTTTCGGGAAAGGTGTTGAAAAACCGCCAAAACGACCACGGAAACGGATACGGCTCTTGCGGCTCAAGGTTTACGCAATCCACATGGACGCCGCCCTGCCGCAAAGGTTCGGCGAAATTCCGCACCAGTTCCGCCAGCTGTCCGGTTTGCGAGTAATACACCAGCAGCACTTTTTTCACGTCGCTTCCCTTTATGTATTAACAAAAATTATTTGATGATTGGTTATTATAGCTTTTTTGTAAAATTATTTAAAGAACAATAGGGTGGGATAAATGGAGGTCGTCTGAAAAGGGCGGTAGGCGTGAAAGTGGAGGCAAATGGCATATCCTGAAATCACTGGGCTTAGGGCAAAAATATCTGCCTGATAAAATGCAAACCTGCGGCTTGCCGCCCTCGCTCAACCTCTCATGCGGAGAGAAAAAACGCGGGCGGCAAGCCGACAGGTAAGTTCTTCAAAAGTGGACAGAATGACTTTGCAGGTCTGTCGGATGATGCCGCTTACAGGGCTTTTTTGGCAAAGTCGTCCAGCGGTTTGCCGGTTTGCACTTCTCTGAACTGCATCACGGTTTTGTCGCCTTGTTTTTCGTCCAACTCGATTTTGCGCACCACGCTGTCGCCGCTGATAACGATGTGATTGAAAATTTGGCGGGTAACGGCAGTTTTCGGCGTCAAATTCAGCGTCCATTGCTTTTCAGTGCCAGAGAGGGCGAGGTCGAATTGTTTTTCCAAACCTTGCGTGTTGCCGCCGAGCAGGTCGAGGAAGAGCTTGATTTGCTGACTTTGTCCAACCTTGCCTTGGTTGGGGTTGGTCCATGCGCTGCCGTTCCACTGCATGATGCCGTCCGAGCGCACGCGCAGGGTGGTTTCAAACGGTTTCTGCATTTGCCACAACAGGCCTTTTTTCGGAATCAGGACAAATTTTCCGCCCGTAACCATCGGTTTGCTCAGGGATTTCAACTGCCGCTGCTGGGTAAACGCGCCCTGTACGTTGGACGGTTTTTGCAGGGTTTGGGCGAGTTCGGCGGTGGAAAACGCCCACAAGGCGGGGCTGGCGAGGGTCAGGAAGAGGGCGGTAAGTGTTTTTTTCATGTTGTTCCTTTTCAGGTTTGTTTTCAGACGACCTTTAAGGGTTGGGGTCGTCTGAAAACGGGAAGGTCAGGTGGGAGTAAAGGTCGGATGGGTTTGCACGGCATCCAGCCAGCTTTGCGGGGTCTGAAACTGCATCAGGCCGTCTGCCAGCGAAACGGCGGCTTGGGTGGTCGAAGCGCGGTTGAGCTTTTCGTTGGTTTGCGCATCATAAATCGTATAGTCGATGCGCAGGCAGCTTTCGATTTCGACGATGTCCATATCGACGCGGATTTTTTGACCGAAGCGGGCGGGGCGGATGTATTTGAGGTTCATCTGCACGATCGGCCAACTGTATCCCTGCCGAGCCATTTCATTGTAGTCGTAGCCGATGGCGGACAAAAAGGCGCAGCGGGCGGTTTCGAGGTATTTCACATAGTTGCCGTGCCAAACGATGTGCATGGCGTCCACATCGAAAAACTGGACTTCGATTTCAAAGCTGTGGCGGCAGTAGATGTGTTTTTTCATGAGGTTCCTTGTGTGGGGCGCAAGCGGCATAGATTATATAGCGGATTTGCCGCCAAACGGTAAGGCGTTGTTTGCGCGGATGCAATGTGGTGCGATGTTTGAGGTGTGTTTTATAGTGGATTAACTTTAAACCAGTACGGCGTTGCCTCGCCTTAGCTCAAAGAGAACGATTCTCTAAGGTGCTGAAGCACCAAGTGAATCGGTTCCGTACTATCTGTACTGTCTGCGGCTTCGTCGCCTTGTCCTGATTTAAAGTTAATCCACTATATTTTACTACACTATGACGGTATGGTTCGGCATCTGCTTTAAGCCGGGAGTGCCTGGGGTATGGTTGGTTTGCAAAAAGGTCGTCTGAAACTTTTCAGACGACCTTTGGCTATAAACGGATTTATTGGGTACTGATAATCCGGTTGATCTGCCATTCAAGAAACGGCGTATATGCCGAGGCGCGGCGGATGATGGCTTGGTCTTCGTTATCCGGTGTGCTTGGGCGGCTTTCGGCGGTTTGGATATTTTTGTTGTCCCATTTGTGGAATGCTTTGCTGTGTTGATGATAGAAACCGCGTTCGGTGATGATGACTTCGGGGTTGTAGCCGTAGCCGCACCATGCGGAATCGGGTTGTGGGGCGGTGAGGTTGCAGCCGGTTTGGTAGTAGCGCGATTTGGACAAGCTTAAGTTGTAGAGGGTCGGCAGGATGTCTTTGTGCGAACCTGCGCGTTCGGGATGGTATTCGGCGCTACCGCGGTAGGCTTGCGGGACGTAAAGGTAGAAGGGGACGCTGTGGCCGAGTGCGGCATCGGCGGATTCGGGATAGCCGATGGCGCGCATATTGTGGTCGCCGGTGGCGGCGATAATGGTGTCGGGCGCGATGGTTTTCACTTTGCCGATAAAGCGGCCGAGTTGGTCGTTGCTGTATCGGAAGGTGTTGAAAATTTCATTCAACTCTTTGCCTGAGGCGAGGTTGGCAAGGCGTTTTTGCTCTTGTTCGTCCAAACGGAAGTTTTTCGCCTGATGCGGCGCGGGCAGGCGGTAGGGCGGGTGGTTGGTCACGGACATCATCATGATGAATACGGGCGTGCCGCTTTTTTCGGCGCGCGCGAGTTCTTCTTCGGCATAACGGAACATGAATTCGTCGGGGACGCCCCATGTGTCGGATTTTGCTTCGGGATAGTGGGTTTTGAGGGTGTTTTCATCGATGATTTCGTTGACGCCCAAGTGCCGCAGGAAGGTGTCGAAATCGCGCCAGCCGCCGTTGCCCGCCGTAATATAGACGACGCGGTAGCCGGCATCGAGATAGGGTTTGAACATATTGCCGGGGAAGGTTTTGTTTTTGGCGAGGGATTGGCTGAGGTTGAGGCGCGGGCTGCGGACGAAGAAGCGGTGCAGGGTGTCGCTGGTGCCGTCTCCTTCGGAAACGAATTTGCGGTATACCCAGTCTTGCTGCCAGTGTTTGCCCAGTTCGCCCAAGAGGTCCCGTTCGGGATTGTCCATGTTCAAGAGATGCGCGCTCATGCTTTCCATGACGGTGAGAACGACGTTGGGACGGTGTTTTTCGACGGCGGCGTTTGCGGCGGTTTGGGCAAAGAGCTGCGTCAAGTCGGCGTCGGTTTTTTTATCGAGCAGGGTACTGATGAGCCGGCTGCCGTCTTCATCGGAGACGGGATGGAAGTCGTTGCTGTTGCGGTATTCGTTGACTGCCCAGCTTAGGGAGGTCAGGGCGTTGGGAACGAGTTTGTTGATTTGCGGTGCGGCAGAAATCTGCATGGCGGTCTGACGCAGGGGGAATTTGCCGAACGAGCCGCGTATGCCTGCGGCAAGCGCGAGGACGGGTAAGAGGACGGCGGCAATCCAAGCGGTTTTCCCCCATGAGGTCGTCTGAAAGCGGGTGCGGCGGCGGATGAGACTAAAGATTTTGCCGAAAACGAAAGCTGCGGTAATTAAGGCGATAAGACAGGGGATGACGGGATAGTCAGACCAGACGGTTTTCAGGACAGCGCGGGTGTCTTCGTCCGCCAGCCCGAAGACGAAGACGTCAAATTGACGGTCGTAAACGCTGTAATAGAACCAGTTGCCCAGTGCGGCGGCGAATGCGGTCAGGGAAAGGACGGTTGCGACGGTAGGCAGGAGGCGTAGGGTAAAGGCGGTGGTTTTCTGTGTAGCCAGTCCGAACAGCCCGATCAGGAAGGGGAAGGCGGCGGCAATGGAGGCGATTTTGATGTCGAACAACAGCCCTTTGACAAACAAAGCCGCCAAATTGCCCGCATAACGGCTGCGGATGTCGTCTGAAACGAAATGGTGCAGCATGAAGAAACGTTCGGCGGAGAAAACGGCGACGATGGATGCCCATAAAATCAGGCAGATGAGGAGAGTTTTCCGATAGGCGGCAAGGCGGGTCATCATAATTGGCGGGTAAGATGGGTTGGATGTAAATTTATATCAAATTGGGTAAGGTGTGATTTTACGGTTTAGCGGTATGGCTTTCAAGATATGGCAAAGGATTATTGGGAATAGGAGGGGCAGACGACGCTTTATCCGGCTTCATTTATGTAGGAAGGGGTGCGCCGCCGTATGGGTATAGTGGATTAACTTTAAACCAGGACGGCGTTACCTCGTCTTAGCTCAAAGAGAACGATTCTCTAAGGTGCTGAAGCACCAAGTGAATCGGTTCCGTACTATCTGTACTGTCTGCGGCTTCGTCGCCTTGTCCTGATTTAAATTTAATCCACTATATTTGGATTTTCGTTAAACCGGTTTGGGTGGCTTTAAAGGAAAAAGGTCGTCTGAAAACCTTATCTTCCGTTTTCAGACGACCTTTGATGCGATGGCTGCCGCTTACAGCACTGATTTCACAGTATCCACCACATTTTCCACGGTAAAGCCGAATTCTTTGAACAGCAGTTCGGCAGGGGCGGATTCGCCGAAGCGGTTGATGCCGACGACTGCGCCGTTCAATCCGACGTATTTGTACCAGCCGTCGGCGTGTCCGGCTTCTACGGCGATGCGCGGCAGGCCTTCGGGCAGGACGGCGGCTTGATAGGCGGCGTCTTGGCGGTCGAAGACGTTGGTGGACGGCATGGAAACGACGCGCACGGCGATGTTTTGCGCGGCGAGGGCTTTTTGCGCTTCCAAAGCCAGCTCGACTTCGGAACCGGTGGCAATGATGACGGCTTGGGCGTTGTCTTGGGATTCGCTGATGACGTAGCCGCCGCGTTTGATGTCGTTCAGTTGTTGCTCGTTGCGCGCTTGGAATTTCAGGTTTTGACGGCTGAAAATCAGGCAGGACGGATGGTCTTCGGCTTTTACCGCTTCCGCCCAGGCCACCAAGGATTCGGCGGTATCGCACGGACGCCATACATCCATGTTCGGAATCAGGCGCAGGGTGGCGGTTTGCTCGACGGGTTGGTGGGTCGGGCCGTCTTCGCCGAGGCCGATGGAATCGTGGGTGAAGACGAAGACGGGGTTGATTTTCATCAGCGCTGCCATGCGCAGAGCGTTGCGTTCGTATTCGCTGAACATCAGGAAAGTTGCGCCGAAGGGTTTCACGCCGCCGTGCAGGGCAAGGCCGTTCATGATGGCACCCATGCCGAACTCGCGCACGCCGTAGTGGATGTAGTTGCCGCCTTTGTCGCGGGTAACGGAGACGCTGCCCGACCAGTCGGTGAGATTGGACGGGGTCAGGTCGGCCGAACCGCCCACCAGTTCGGGCAACTCTTTAGCGAGGATTTCGATGCTGTTTTGGCTGGCTTTGCGGGTGGCGATGGTTTCGGCTTTGGCACATACTTCTTTCAATGCTGCTTGAACGTATGCATCGAAATTGTCCGGCAGTTTTTTATCCATGCGGCGCACGAATTCTGCGGCCTCGGCGGGATATTTGGCTTGGTATTGCGCAAACAGCTCGTTCCATTCCGCTTCCAGTTTCGCGCCTTGTTCTTTCGCGCTCCATGCGTTGTAGATTTCTTGCGGAATTTCAAAGGCGGGGTAAGTCCAGCCCAGATGTTTACGCGTGGCTTCGATTTCGTCCGCGCCCAAAGGTGCGCCGTGGGTTTTATGGCTGCCTTCTTTGTTGGCACTGCCTTTCCCGATTAAGGTTTTGCAGCAGATGATGGACGGTTTGCCGGTTTCGGCACGGGCGGCTTCGATGGCGACTTGAATGGCGGCGGTGTCGTGGCCGTTTACGTTGGGAACGACGTGCCAGCCGTAGCTTTCAAAGCGTTGCGGGATGTTTTCGGTAAACCAGCCGTCCACTTTGCCGTCGATGGAAATATTGTTGTCATCATATAAAACAATCAGTTTGCCCAAGCCCAAAGTGCCGGCGAGCGAACAGGCTTCGTGCGATACGCCTTCCATCAGGCAGCCGTCGCCCATGAAGACGTAAGTGTAGTGATCGACGATGTTCAAACCGTCTTTATTAAATTCGGCGGCAAGGATTTTTTCCGCCAATGCCATACCCACCGCGTTGGCAATGCCTTGTCCCAACGGGCCGGTCGTGGTTTCCACGCCATCGGTGTAGCCGTATTCGGGGTGGCCGGGGGTTTTGCTGTGCAGTTGGCGGAAGTTTTTCAAGTCTTCAATGCTCAGGTTGTAGCCGGTCAGGTGCAGCAGGCTGTACAACAGCATGGACGCGTGGCCGTTGGAGAGGATGAAGCGGTCGCGGTTGTAGAATTTGGGGTTGGCAGGGTTGTGACGCAGGAATTTCGTCCACAATACTTCCGCCATTTCCGCCATACCCATGGGCGCGCCGGGGTGGCCGGAATTTGCTTTTTGAACGGCATCGGCCGAGAGGAAACGGATTGCGTTTGCCAGTTGAGACATTTTGTACCTTCCTTGTTGTATTGGTTTGAAACGGTAACGGTAAAGAAAATTCCGTTGATTATCGCCCGATTCGGTCAGGCTTTCAAGGATATGGGCGGCTTTCAGACGACCTTTCCGTCTATCAGAAGGACAACTTCAAACCGGTACGGCATCGGTTTCGCATTGTCCTGTTTTAAAAATTGTCCGCATAAGGGGTCGTCTGAAACAGGCAAAGCAGATGAGATTAACTGTTATTCCGTTTTGAAACAGTAGTTTATAAATTTTTATCAGAGATATAGCGATTCGCTATAAACATAGCGTCATCGGTTATATGCAACTGCTTGAATATCGCCGATTTCAGACTCGGGCAACAGAAAAATCAAAACGGGTGGCATATAAAAGCCAAGTAGGGCTTTTTGCTTTGGTCAAGTTCAAATGATATGATTCCGACGCATATAAAAGGTCGTCTGAAAAACCAATCAAACCAGTAATCAGAATAAAAGACCTGCGCGCAAACACACGAAGGAACACTGAAAAATGTCAACAGAAAACCAAGCCGAAAACGCTGTGTCAGAAGAAAAAAACGCTGCCCCGAAAGAGCAGTCCGAGAAACCGGCAAAAACCGCTCCGCCCAAACCCTCAAAACCCAAATCCAGCGTCATCCAAATCCATCCCGAAGGCGAACGCATCCATCCGAAAAAAGCGGAAGGGCGGTTCGCCAAATTGCGTATAGCCGCCGTATTGGCGACGCAGTTTGTGTTTTATGTGATTCCGTGGTTCAACTGGAGCGACCGTCAGGCGGTACTCTTCAATATTCCGGACCGGCATTTCTTCATTTTCGGGCTGTCGTTGGGTATGGGCGACTTGATTTACCTTGCCCTGCTGCTGATGATTTGCGCCTTCGGGCTGTTTTGGTGGACGACGATTGCCGGACGCTTGTGGTGCGGCTATTCCTGCCCGCAGACGGTTTATACCGAAATCATGCTGTGGATCGACAACTTGGTCGAAGGCGACCGCAACAAACGCCTGAAGCTGGAAAAATCGCCGTGGAATTTCACTAAAATCCGTATTAAAGCAACTAAAGCTCTGCTGATTTTTCTTGTCTGCGCGTGGACAGGCATTACCTTTGCGGGCTGGTTTGTCCCGATCCGCCAGTTCGTTCCCGACTTGTTTGCCGGAGCAGCAGGCGGCGGCGCGATGTTTGCCGCAGCGTTTTACGGCTTCATGACCTTCTTCTTTGCCCACGTTATGCGTGAGAAAGTGTGCCTGCATATGTGTCCGTATGCACGCTTCCAAAGCGCGATGTTCGACAAAGACACGCTGATTATTTCTTACGATACCGAACGCGGCGAACCGCGCGGCGCGCGCAAGAAAACCGCCAACAAAGAAGACAGCGGATTGGGCGACTGCATCAACTGCACCATGTGCGTACAGGTCTGTCCCGTCGGTATCGATATCCGCGACGGTTTGCAGTATCAATGTATCGGCTGTGCGGCGTGTATTGATGCCTGCGACGAAATCATGGATAAAATGGGTTATCCGCGCGGACTGATACGCTATACGACCGAAGGCGCGTTGGAACACGAATATCCTGAAAGCGACATCAAAAAACGCTTGAAACGTCCGCGTGTGGCGGGATACGGCGCTGTTTTGCTGGTGGTTATTATTGCTTTCTTGGTCGGACTTTCCACACGCAAAATGGTCGAAGTCGATATTTTGAAAGACCGCGGCGTGATGGTGCGCGAAAACAGCAAAGGTTGGCTGGAAAACGCATATAACCTGCGCATTATCAACAATAGTGAAAACGAACAAGTGATGACTGCGGCAGTCAAAGGCTTTGAAGAAATTGCCCTAACCGGATTGCCGGAAGGCGGCGTGAAAATCGCACCGCGCCAAACGTTGACCATTCCGGTCCAAGTTTCCACCATTCCCGAATACGCCGACAAGGGCAGCCATCCGATTGAGTTTACCTTCACTTATCGCGAAACCGGCAAAGCAGATGGCAAAC
>NZ_AJMT01000139.1:0-16503 GCF_000260655.1 Neisseria sicca VK64 | reverse complement strand
AGTACGGAACCGATTCACTTGGTGCTTCAGAACCTTAGAGAATCGTTCTCTTTGGGCTAAGGCGAGGCAACGCCGTACTGGTTTAAAGTTAATCCACTATATCACCCGACAACCTTAACCCGACTTAGGTCGTCTGAAAAAAAGACCGAAACCGAGTACAATCCGCCACATGAAAAAACGCTCCAACCCTCTCCCACTTTTAAACGGCGTCAAACCCAGCTATTTGGTGCTGCCGCACGAAAAACCGTTTTACGGCCTGCCCCTGTTGCATTTCCTCTGCGTCCGCTTTTCCTTTGTCGGCGAGGACAACTGGCGCAGGCGTTTGAACAGCGGCTTCGTCGTCGATGCAGACGGCGTGCCGTTTGACGAACACACGCTGTTCGAGCCGGGCAAAACCATGTTTTATTACCGTGAAACCAGCAGCGATAGCGAACCCGTCATTCCGTTTGAAGAAAAAATCCTACACATCGACGACCATCTGATTGTCGTTGACAAACCGCATTTTCTGCCCGTTATCCCCAGCGGACGTTTTTTGCGCGAAACCCTGCTGACCCGCCTGCGCCTGCGGCCGGAATTGCAGCATTTGAACGTAGCAGACATTACGCCGGTTCACCGCTTGGACAAAGATACGGCGGGCGTGATGCTGCTGTCGCACAATCCTGCCACGCGCCGCGATTATCAAACGATGTTTCAGGAAAAAAGCGTCCGTAAAACCTATCACGCCGTCGCGCCGACGCGGACGGATTTGGTATATCCGTTGGACGTGGTTTCGCGCATGGTGCGCGGGGAACGGTTTTTCACGACGCAGGAAACCGAAGGCGAGCCGAACGCCCATACGACGGTCGAATTGCTTGAAAACCGCGGCGAATTCAGCCTCTACCGGCTGACGCCGCATACGGGGAAAAAACACCAGCTTCGGGTGCATATGATGCGTTTGGGCATGCCGCTGCTAAACGACGCGCTTTATCCCACCCCTTTGGCGGCGGGCGATGAAGATTATGAAAAACCTTTGAAACTACTGGCAAAACAGATTGAGTTTACCGACCCGATCAGCGGACAAAAACAGATATTTGAAAGCGGATTTAAGTTATAGTGGATTAACTTTAAACCACTATATAAAGACTTTGCCGTCGTCCTGTTCGCATCCAAAACAAAGGTCGTCTGAAAACCATTTTCAGACGACCTTTTCATCAATCCTGCCTATTTCGAACTGCTGCCGAACAAGCCTTTGAACCACAATACGATATCATCCCACATCCGTCTGAACCAGCTGCCTTCTTCAACGGAATGGAGGGCGACGACGTTTTTCTCGGTAATGACTTTGCCGTCTTTGACGATTTTGAGTTTGCCCAAGGTTTGACCTTTGCGTATCGGGGCGATAACGGGCTGGACGGTTTCTAAAATCGGTTTGATGTTTTGTCCGGCATCGTGGGGAATCGTGATGTACACGTCTTCGAGGAAGCCGACGTTCACCGATTTGCTGCTGCCTTTATAAACTTTGACCTTGGAAATGATTTCGCCGCCGTTGTAGAGCTTGGGCGTGTCGAATGCCTGCAATGCCCAGTTGAGCAATTTGCCGCTTTCGGACGCGCGGGCTTCGGTGGAATCGGTACCGACAACGATGGAAACGATGCGTCTGCCGTTGCGTTTGCTGGAAGCGGCAAGGTTGTAGCCTGCGCTTTCGGTGTGTCCCGTCTTCAGACCGTCCACATTGGAATCGCGGTAGAGCAGGAGGTTGCGGTTTGGCTGTTCGACATTGTTGTATTTGAAGGATTTAATCGAAAATACGGGATAGTATTTCGGATAATCGTGTATCAGCGCGGCGGAGAGGATGGCTAAATCGCCGACAGTGGAAACGTGGCCTTCGGCAGCCAATCCGGTCGGATTTTTAAAGTGGGTTTTGGTCATGCCCAAACGCTTGGCTTCGTCGTTCATTTGTTGGACGAACGCATCCACCGAGCCGCCTCCCATGGCTTCGGCAAGCGTGGTGGCAGCATCGTTGCCGGATTGGACAATCATGCCTTTAATCAAATCGCTGACGCTGGCGGGAACTTTGGGACTGAGGAACATCCGCGAGCCTTCGATTTTCCAGCCCGCATCGGACACGGTCAGCATTTGGTCGGCGCGCAATGTGCCGTTTTCCAAAGCTTTGAACGCAAGATAGGCGGTCATCATTTTGGTCAGCGAAGCGGGTTCGATTTGGGTGTCGATATTGCCGGAGGCAAGCACTTGATGGCTTTGCAAATCGGTAACGATGTAGGCGGCAGCGGCAATGGCAGGCGGCGCATCGGGGCTGTTGATGCTGGGCATCATGGCTTCGGGCTGGGATGCGGCGGCAGGTGCAGGCTCGGAAGCGGCAACAGCGGGGGCTGCGTTGTTTTTAGCCGCTTGCGGCGCGGCTTGCGCGGCGGCAATCATCATTGCCGCGATCAATACGGATAATGTTTTTTTCATCGGGATGTGGTGCGGAAACAGAAATAAAAACAACCGCGTCGTGCGGTTTGGCACAAAAGGCAGTCATTATACCGCCGCAACTTCGCTTTGCTAAGATTTTTCTTGATTTCAGACGACCTCGAGGGTATGGTTTTACCTTTCCGCCGTTTTGTTGGCAAAGTTTGACGCGGGCGGCGGACACTCCTTTTGAAAATAATCCTCCGGCACACAAAACCATGAACAACCGCCCCTCTTATTCCGATTACCTCATCCGCATCCTGACCGCCTCCGTTTACGACGTTGCCGTCGAAACGCCGCTCGAACCCGCAATCGGGCTGTCACGTCGTCTGAACAACAACGTCCTGCTCAAACGCGAAGACCTGCAACCCGTGTTTTCCTTCAAAATCCGCGGCGCGTACAACAAAATGGCGAAGCTGCCCAAAGAAGCACTCGCCTGCGGCGTCATCGCCGCCAGTGCGGGCAACCACGCACAAGGCGTCGCACTGTCGGCACAACGTTTAGGCTGCCGCGCCGTCATCGTCATGCCCGAAACCACGCCCAAAATCAAAATCGACGCCGTCAAAAGCCGCGGCGGAGAAGTCGTCCTCAAAGGCGTTTCCTACAACGATGCCTACGATTACGCGATGGAGTTGGCAGGAAAAGAAAAACTGACCTACATCGCCCCGTTTGACGACCCCGACGTGATTGCCGGACAAGGCACGGTCGGCATGGAAATCGTGCGCCAGCGTCCCGACGACATCCACGCCATCTTCGTCCCCATCGGCGGCGGCGGACTGGCGGCGGGCGTTGCCGCGTTCGTCAAACAAGTCCGCCCCAGCATCAAAGTCATCGGCGTGCAAACAAACGACTCCTGCTGCATGAAGCAATCCGTCGAAGCTGGAAAAGTCGTTAGCCTCAAAGACGTCGGCCTCTTCTCCGACGGTACCGCCGTCAAAGTCGTCGGCGAAGAAACCTTCCGCCTCTGCCGCGACCTCTTGGACGACATCATCACCGTCGATACTGACGCTATCTGCGGCGCCATCAAAGACATCTTCGACGACACCCGCAGCATCACCGAACCCGCAGGAGCGCTCGCCCTCGCCGGCCTGAAAACCTACGCCGCCCGCAACCGCATCCAAAACCAAACCCTCATCGCCGTAACCAGCGGCGCCAACATGAATTTCCACCGCCTGCGCCACGTTTCCGAACGCAGCGAATTGGGCGAAGGCAACGAAGGTATTTTCGCCGTTACCATCCCCGAAGAGCGCGGCAGCTTCCTCAAATTCGTCAACCTGCTCGGCAGCCGCAACATCACCGAGTTCAACTACCGATACGGCGACGACCAAAAAGCCCACATCTTCGTCGGCCTGCAAACCGCAGGTTCCCAAGACCTTGCCGTCATCAGCCGCCAATTGACCGAAGCCGGACTGCCCAATGTCGACCTGACCGACGACGAAATCTCCAAAATCCACATCCGCTACATGGTCGGCGGACGCACAACAAAAGTCGCCCACGAACGCTTGATCAGCTTCGAGTTCCCCGAGCGACCCGGCGCACTCGCCCGCTTCCTCAACCATATGCAGGGCGGCTGGAACATTACCCTCTTCCACTACCGCAACCACGGCGCCGACTACGGCCGCATCCTCGTCGGCATCGACGTCCCGTCCACCGACGATGAGGCATTTGAAAACTTCCTCGAAAGCCTCGGTTACAGCTATCAGGACGAAACCCAAAACGCCGCATACCGCCTGTTCCTTGCTTGATTGAAAGGGAAATATAATAAGGTCGTCTGAAAACTAGATATGGTTTTCAGACGACCTTAGCTTATAGGTAGAATAAAAAAATATTAGTTTATTGTTTTATAAAGATATTTATTTACTTAAATCTGCATATAACCCGCAAATAGAGCTTTAAACTATGCCAAGAGTCTCATGATTCTCGTTTTTTTATTAACTTAGGAGCTGATAGCTTATTATGATTAAATTTTCATATACACACGGCAAAACAAATATATCAATTGAAACATCAGTCTTTACCATTATGATGCTTATCAGTATGTTAAAAGAGTTATCTAATCACTTGTAAACTTAAATTAACTCCCTCCTGCGATGGAGGGATTTTCTATGATAGAAACAGCCTCCCTGCCGAATCCCGTATAATACCAACCACAAATTTTTACCGTTTCCCCAAAGGACAAATCATGAGCAATTACACCCGCACCTCGCGCGCTGCCGACAGCCTGCGCGACATCAAAATCACCCCGCACTTCCTGCCGCACGCCGACGGCTCGTGCCTGATCGAATGCGGCAACACCAAAGTTATCTGCACCGCTTCCATCGACGAAAATGTCCCGCCCTTCCTTCGCGGCAAGGGTCAGGGTTGGGTTACTGCCGAATACGGGATGCTGCCCGCTTCCACTGCCTCGCGTATGCGCCGTGAAGCCGCGGCAGGCAAACAGTCGGGGCGCACCCAAGAAATCCAGCGCTTGATCGGGCGTTCGCTACGCGCCGTCGTAGATATGGAAAAACTGGGCGAACGCCAAATCCTGATTGATTGCGACGTGATTCAGGCTGATGGCGGAACGCGCACCGCGTCTATTACCGGCGCATTCGTCGCCCTGCAAATTGCGGTCAACAAGCTGCTTTCAGACGACCTCATCAGCGAAAATCCCATCCGCGAAGCCGTTGCCGCCGTTTCCGCAGGCGTGGTGAACGGTGTGCCGCTTTTGGATTTGAATTACCCCGAAGACTCCGGCTGCGACAGCGACGTCAACATCGTTATGACCGCATCGGGCAAAATCATCGAAATCCAAGGCACGGCGGAAGGCGCGCCGTTCAGTTTGGACGAATTGGGCAAACTGATTGCGCTGGCGCAGAAAGGCATTGCCGAGTTGACGGCACACCAGCAAGCCGCCCTGTCCTCTTAAGCAAATTATATAATCTATTGAAATAAAAAATTATTCTTAAAAATCAACCTTATTAAAAGCAGATTCAAGGTAAAACCCGTCAAGGTTTAAACACCTTACGTGCATCTTTACCCCGAATCTGCTTTTTTTTTCATCTTAAATCAATTCATTGCTTGAAATTGAGTGTCGAAACAAGGGCAATCAGCATGCCCTGCCCAACCTGCTTTTTATCTCTGAAAATTTAAAAAAAGCCTGCTTATCCAATACGATATTTATGACAAAAGATTTCAAAATCCGCCCCAAGCTCTGACGAGCGGTTCTAAAACGAGATTATCGTTAGTTGTATAAATTCAAACACTTATTTAAAATATATGGTTCGCTTCGACTTGCCAAACCTATATTCGGGGCATCTGAATAATAAAAATTTCAAGGAACACTTATGCCGTTGCTGTCGATTGAATTCGCGGTATTTTTTATTGCTTTTTTGCCTATTTATTGGGCATTTGTCCGTATGCCGTCGGTGCAGAATGTTTTGCTTCTGCTGGCGGGGATGGGCTGGCTGTATCACTTGAATCCGATCTTTGCCGCCATAATTACCTGCTATTCGTCCTGCGTGCATTTGCTCGGCCTGTTGATGTCGTCTGAAAACGAAAACGTACGGAAATTCTGGCTGGGCTTCGGCGTAGCAACTGCTTTGGCAGTATTGTGTTTCTTCAAATATTTCGACTTTTTCCGCCCGTTTATCCGCCAATACACGGGGCAGAGCGAGATTGTCGATATCTTGATGCCTTTGGGGCTGTCTTATTACACATTTCAATCTTTGGCTTATTTGGTGTACTGCTGCCGTCATCCGATGGGCGACCGCTTTGCGTGGCATGAATTGCTGCTGCATTTGAGCTTTTTCCCGACGATTACTTCCGGACCGATTATCCGTGCCGCGGCATTTAAAAGCATAGACGGCGAACAGGCGGGGGCTTTGGAACAGATTCGGACTGCCGAACCGCGCGCATTGGTGCGCCCCGCTCTGGCGGTGTGCTTGATTTTGCTGGGCATTGCTAAAAAATGGTGGCTGGCAGGTGCGCTGGGAGACGGCTGGGTATCGCCCGTTTTTGAGAATCCTGCCCAGTTTGATGGCTGGGGCGTGTTGTCGGGGGTGTACGGCTATACTTTCCAGCTTTTCTTCGATTTTTCAGGCTATTCGGATTTGGTAATCGGGATGGCGATGCTGCTCGGTTTCCACCTGCCGAAAAACTTTGCGGCACCGCTGCGCGCGTTCAATATCCGCGACTTCTGGAACCGTTGGCACATCAGCCTTTCCACCTGGATACGCGACTATATTTATATTCCTTTGGGCGGCAGCAAACACGGCTTCGTCCTGACGCAGTTCAACTTGCTGCTGGCGATGGTATTGTCGGGCGTTTGGCATGGCTACGGCTGGAATTTCCTGCTTTGGGGCGCGCTGCACGGCGTGGCATTAATTTTGCTCAACTGCGGCTACAAAATATTCGGTCGGGACAGTTCACGTCGTCTGAAAATCTTGCGTCCGCTTGCCTGGTTTGTCACTTTCCATTTCGTCTGCTTCACTTTCGTCGTGTTCAACACCGGCAGCCTCGCCGATACGCAGATGGTATTTGATGCCTTATTCGCCAACGAAGCAGGTTGGGCAGCGCCGAAACAGACGGATATCCTGCTGCTTGCCGCGTTTGGCCTGATGATTTTGCTCTACCCGTATTTGCTTCGCCTGTTTGACGGCGCAGTAGCGACGTTGGAAAAAATGCCGATGTGGCTGTGGTTTATACCGCTGACGCTGGTGTTGGTGTTGATTATCGTATTGGCGCCGTCAGGCATCCCGGGCTTTATTTACGCCGATTTTTAAAAGGACAATCAGAATATGAAACGCTTTATTTCCCTGTTTGCCTCCCTTTTGGTTTGCGCCTTTGGCGCGGCGTGGTTCAGTCAAGATTCCATCAATGCCTATTGGCAGCAAACCTATCATCAGGCTTCGCCGTTGGAGCCTTTGTCCGAATACGAATGGTGGCGCACGGGCGCGAAGCTGCAACAAGATGCATACGCCTTTTCAGACGACCTCAAAGCACGTTTGGCAGGACAGCCTGTGATTGCCGAACCGGAACCTCAAATCGCTGAAAACGACGGGTCGTCTGAACAAAATGCGCAGCTTAATGCGTCCGAACCGCACGAAAAAAACCGTCCCGCCGACGGACGCCAACCTCAGACGGCACAAAACGGCAAACTACCCGAAGCACATCACCTCCCTATTACCCCGCCCGCCAATATCGTTCTCGGACAAGGCGACAAAGTCTTTTTTGCCGGCGACTCGATGATGCAGGGCGTTGCACCTTTTGTAGAAAGAAGCCTGAAAAAACAATACGGCATCCAGTCGGTGAACCTAAGCAAACAAAGCACCGGATTGTCCTATCCCAAGTTTTTCGACTGGCCGAACACCATCGAACAAACGCTGAAACAACAAACCGACATCCGCCTTCTGGTCGTTTTCCTCGGCCCCAACGATCCGTGGGACTTCCCGAAAGGCAAAAAATACCTGAAATTCGCCTCGCCCGAATGGTCGGAAGAATACCTCAGCCGCGTCAACCGCATCTTGGCCGCCGCCGAACAACACCACGTGCAAGTCATTTGGATGGGCATCCCTTATATGAAACAGGCAAAACTTAACAAGCAAATGCGATATCTCGACAAACTTTTAGCAGACGAGATCAGTCCAAAAGCCCTGTGGATACCGACCGACAAACTCCTCAGCAACGGCTCGGACACCTACGCCGACTCCGTCAACATCAATGGAAAAATCATCCGCTACCGCAGCAAAGACGGCATCCACTTCTCTGCTGAAGGGCAAAAACTGCTCGCGGATAAAATCATGGAAAAAATCGTTTTTCAGACGACCCCTGAAATGAACGGCGAAGAACACACGGAACAATTATCCGCACGTTAAGCCCGTATCGGCAGCAAAAGGACGGCGTTTTGTTTATCCAATGCCGTCTTTTTCGTTACAATAGCCTTCTGCCGCGTCAAAAGACGTCGTCTGAAACCACACACAGGAAACTCATGAACATCAAAACCCTGTCCGTATCCCTTACCGCATTGTGCCTGTCTGCCGCCGCCCCCGCCGCCGATATGCTGCTGGAAAACTACGGCAGCAGCCGTCCCGCCTGGCTCTCCAAGCTCAAAAAACTCGACCGCAGCTCGGACGGCAAATTCCGCATCCTCCAAATCGGCGATTCACACACCGCCGGCGACCTTTTCACCGAACAACTACGCCTGCGCCTCCAGCAAAAATGGGGCGACGGCGGCATAGGCTGGGTTTACCCCTCTACCGTCAAAGGACAACGCAGCGCAGCCGTCCGCTATGACGGTTCATGGCAAACCGTCAGCAGCCGCAGCGTTTCAGACGACTTCCCCTTAGGCGGCATCATCGCCAAAGCCAACGGCAGCAGCGTTACCATCAGCGCCAAAGACGGAAGCAGCGGCGAGAGGCAGATTTCCGTTTTCGCCAAACCCGTCCTGCCCGAACAAACCCTGTCGTTCAACGGACGCGAAGTCCCCGCCGGAAGCAGCGGCTGGCAAATCATCCGCAGCAACGGCCGCCTGCCCCTGACCCTCAGCAGCTCCATGCCTTGGGACATCGGCTACATCAATATCGAAAATCCCGGACGCGGCGTAACCGTTTCCGCACTCGGCATCAACGGCGCGCAACTGACCCACTGGTCCAAATGGCGTCCCTCTTGGCAGGATGACCTTGCCCAAACCCGCGCCGACCTCGTTATCATCGCCTACGGCACCAACGAAGCCTTCGCCCGCGATTTGGACATCACAGCCACCGAACAAAGCTGGCGCAGCTACATCCGCCAAATCAAACAAAGCCTGCCCGACGCAGGCATCCTGATTCTCGGCGCGCCCGAATCCCTAAAAAGCACCTCAGGAAGCTGCGGCACACGCCCCGCCACCTTAAGCAGCATCCAACAAATGCAGCAACGCATTGCCCGCGACGAAAAAATCATGTATTGGTCGTGGCAGAACGCGATGGGCGGCGAATGCAGCATGAAAAGCTGGATGAGCCAAGGCCTCGCCGCCAAAGACGGCGTCCACTTCTCAGGCAAAGGCTACCGCCAAGCCGCCGACCGCCTCGCCGACAGCTTGATACAAATGGCAGATTAAACAAAAGGTCGTCTGAAAATTTTCAGACGACCTTTTTTTGATGACGGCACTTTTCTATCTTTTCTTGAAGACGTTCAATCCTCCTCAACTGCTTATCGAACGGTTTCGCAGCGTTTCAGCCCGTTCCCGATAATCAGCATCGAATTTCCGTTTTCAGACGACCTTCGCTTACTCTTTGGCAAATTGCTGCGTAAAGCGGACAAATTCTTCTTTTTTCGCTTTTGCCTTGCCCGAGTCGATGGCTGCTTCGGCGGCTTTGACACCGTCCGCCAGCGAAGGCACGACATTGCCGGCATAAAGCGCGGCGGCGGCGTTGAGCAGGACGATGTCGCGTGCCGCGCCATGTTTGCCGCTCAACACTTCATCCATTTTTTCCAAAGACTCTTGCGCGTTGGCGACTTTGATTTCGTCCAAATCGCGGCGGATTTCAATGCCGAAATCTGCAGGGCTGATGTCGTATTCGCGGATTTCTCCGTCTTTCAGCTCGGCAACGCGGGTTTTGCCCGTCAGCGTGATTTCGTCCAAACCGCCTTCGCCGCACACGACCAAAACGTGTTTGGAACCAAGCTGTTTCAATACGCGCGACAGGATGCCGCACAAATCAATGTGGAACACGCCTAAGAGCTGGTTTGGCGCACCGGCAGGGTTAGTCAGCGGGCCTAAGATATTGAAAATACTTCTAAACCCGAGCGAGCGGCGCACGGGCGCGACGTGGCGCATCGCGCTGTGGTGGTTTTGGGCAAACATAAAGCCCAAGCCTGTTTGACGGATGCTTTCGGCGACTTGCTCCGGTGTAATGTTCAACACCGCGCCCATCTGCTCCATCACGTCTGCCGCGCCGCTGGACGAGGAAACGGAGCGCCCGCCGTGTTTGGCAACTTTCGCGCCTGCCGCCGCCGCGACAAACATCGAAGTCGTGGAAATATTGAAGGTTTTCGCACCGTCCCCGCCCGTACCGACAATATCGACGAGGTCGTCTGAATTTTCCAGCGGCACTTTGGCGGCAAAGTCGCGCATGACGGCGGCGGCGGCGGTGATTTCCGATACGGTTTCGACTTTAATCCGCAATCCGGTCAAGATGGCGGCGATTTGTTCGGGCGGCACCTGTCCGCTCATAATCTGGCGCATCAGGTCGGTCATTTCGTCGTAAAACAATTCGTTGTTGCTGATTAATCGTTCGATGGCTTGTTGCGGTGTAATCATGGTTCAATCCTTTTTACGGGTATTTTTACGTCAAACGTCGTCTGAAAGTTTTCAGACGACGTTTGGTTTAAGCAGCGGACGCTTGGAAGTCTTTAAATTCTTCCAAAAAGTTTTTCAACATATCGTGTCCGTGTTCGGTCAACAGGGCTTCGGGGTGGAACTGTACGCCCTCGACGGCGTATTCTTTGTGCCGCACGCCCATGATTTCCTGATCTTCCGTCCATGCGGTGACTTCCAAGCAATCGGGCAGCGTATCGCGGGCGATGACAAGGCTGTGATAACGCGTGCAGGTGACAGGATCGGGCAAATCTTTAAACATGCCTTTGTTCAAATGGAACACGGGCGAAACTTTGCCGTGCATCAGCGTTTTTGCCCGCACCACATCCCCGCCGAACGCTTCGCCTATCGTCTGATGCCCGAGGCACACGCCCATAATCGGCAGCTTGCCGGCGAAATGGCGCATGGCAGCGACGGAAATGCCCGCTTCTTTCGGCGAACAAGGACCCGGCCCGATAACGAGATATTGCGGTTTCAAAGCTTCGATTTCTTCAAGCGTAATATCGTCGTTGCGGCGGACGACGACTTCCTGACCGAGCTCGGCGAAATATTGGACGATGTTGTAGGTGAAACTGTCATAGTTATCAATGAACAAAAGCATGGGGGTACGGCCTTTTAGGGTTGTTTGACGGCGGCGATGTTTTCGGGCGAATTGATAAACGCCCACATCTGCTCTTCGGTTCGGAAAACGCCGTTACGGACAATATAATGCAGCGGATGCTTAATCAGCGCATCCGCTTTGCGGACAAAAACACGCATATTGCTGCTGTTTGCCGCCATTTCCAACACTTTGGCGGCAAAAGCGGGGCGGTGCAGCTTGTCGTGCATCAGCGGATGGCGGGCGATGTATTCGTTCAGAGGCTTGCCGCTGCTGTGGAAATCCGTGTGCAGCGGGTCGAGGAATACAATAAAAAAAGGCATCTTGCCCAAATAATCGTCTGCATCGTTCATAAGCGTTTCGGACGGAATATTTATATCGACATAATATCACAGTTAACCTCGATTCTTGATTCCAATCAGGTCGTCTGAAACATCGCTTGCCTCCTTCCGAAATATTCACTTAAAATCAGTCTTACATTCCAAAAAGAGATTTGCTTATGGGTTTCAAACTTACTCCGATTGATGTTGTTGATGACATCAGCCGCGAAGATTTTTATCAGAATTATCTCAAGCCGCGCCGTCCCGTCGTGATCAAAGGACTGACCCGCAACTGGCCTGCCCGTGACAAATGGTCGCTGGACTATATGAAAGAAACCGTCGGCGATATCGTCGTCCCCTTGTACGACAGCGCCAAAGCCGACCCTTCCGCGCCGATTAACGCCGCCAGTACGGAAATGCGCTTCAGCGATTATATCGATCTGATCAAACGCGAGCCGACGGATTTGCGGATTTTCTTATTTGACCCCATCAAACACGCTCCCGCCTTACTGAACGATTACGTTTTTCCCAAAGAGCTGATGGGCGGATTCTTAGACCGTTACCCTACCCTGTTTTTCGGCGGTGCAGGTTCGGAAACCTTCCTGCACTACGACATTGATATGGCGCACATCTTCCATACGCATTTCGGCAAGAAACACATCATCTTGTTCGATTACAAATGGAAAGAGCGCCTGTTCCGCATTCCTTTCGCCACTTACGCGCTGGAAGACTACCACGTCGACAACCCCGATACGGAACGTTTCCCCGAGCTTGAAGGCATCGAAGGTATCGAATGCTTCTTGGAATACGGCGATACCTTGTTCATGCCGACCGGCTGGTGGCATTGGATGAAATACCTTGACGGCTCATTCTCCATCTCCCTGCGCGCATGGGATGAAAGCTGGGCGGTTAAGGCGCATAGTTTGTGGAACCTGACTGTACAGCGCAAGTTCGACGACTTCATGAAAGCCCGCTTTAAAGCACGCTACATGAATTGGAAAGAACAGCTTGCCTGCAAACGCGCCCGCCGCGCATGGGAACGCGGACTACCTCGTTAAAACACGCTTAAAGGTCGTCTGAAAACAGTATTTCAGACGACCTTTATCCGCAAATTGCCCCGTATCCAGCGCAAAACTTGAAGCAATGGATGGCATTGCTTACTCAATACCGACACGGCGCGTAAGGCAAAAATGCAACAAATGCGAAATACAAAGCGCATATTTTTTTAAAACGTCGGCGATAGCTGAAACCAATCTGTCAAAGCAGGCGGACTGACCTTGCTCCTGCCTGCTTTGCCCCATTTTTTAACCGGAGTGCATCATGCAAACACCTCTAAAATTCTTCACCGCCCTTGTTTTAACGGCATCGGCATTCTCCGCATCCGCTCACGGCATGCATAAACATAAACCGCTGACCTTTGAAGAGCTGCCCAAAATCTGCCAACAATACTTCACGCGCGCGGAGAATTGTTACAAAAAGGCAGGCGCCAAATCCGATTTTCAGCGCAACAATACAAAATTCCTGTTTCAATCCCTGCCTGCCGCCGATTTAACGCAACGTGAAACCATGTGCAAAATTGCTATGGATTCTTTCGCCGAAAAAACGCGCTCGCTTCATTGCGAATAAGATTTTTGCCCATAAGATATAGCAAAGGTCGTCTGAAAACTTTCAGACGACCTTTTTTTTCAGACGACCTTAAAAGAAGTAATTCGCCAGCAGCAAACCGAATACCAAGCTAAACGCCATGCTCAAGAGGCCGGGAATCATAAAGCTGTGGTTGAAAATAAATTTGCCGATTTTGGTCGAACCCGTGCTGTCAAAATCAATCGCTGCGATAATCGGACCGTAGTTCGGGATGAAGAAGTAGCCGTTCACCGCGACAAACGTGCCGATGATAATCGGAGCGGGAATGCCCAGCGAAATACCGATGGGGAACAGCGTTGCAACGGTCGCCCCTTGGCTGTTAACCAAGACGGACAAAACGAACAGGGCAAACGCGAAAGTCCACGGCGCAGTTTCGACCAAATGCGATACGGTTTCTTTGACTTCGGCCAGATGACCGTGCATCAATGTGTCGCCCAGCCATGCTACGCCGAATACGGCGATAACGGCGCGCATCCCCGCATGGAACACCGAGCCTTTGGTAATCGCGTTACCATTCGGTTTGCAAAGCAGGATAATCAGCGCGGCAGCGGAAAGCATGACGATTTCGATGGTGTGCGCCATGCCCATCAGTTTCGGGCCTTCTTCCGTTTGGAAAGTCGGGCGCAACTCCGGTACGGCACCCATGACCACCACCAGCAATGCGGCGGCAAGGAAAATCCCGACCGAAAGTTTCGCCTCTTTGCTGACAGGCGCATTGGATACTTCAGTCGAATCTTTTTCGTTGGCTTCTACATATTCCGGGTCTTTCAGCAACGCCTGATAATGCGGGTCATCTTTCAACTCTTTGCCGAGCTTGTTGACGAATATGCAGGCAAGGCCGATACCGAAAACAGTTGAAGGAACAGTCACTTTCAGCACATCAGCCATCGTGATGTGTTGCGGTTCAAGGTAGGTCACGCAGGCGACGACCGCGGCCGCAATCGGGCTGGCAACAATGGCGAATTGCGACGCGATGACCGCCATCGTCAGCGGACGGGAAGGACGGATGCCGTTGCGGCGGCTGACTTCAGCAATGACGGGCAATACCGAATAAGCGACGTGTCCCGTGCCTGCCAGTACGGTAAACAGATAAGTCACCATAGGCGCGATGAAAGTGATGTATTTCGGATTGCGGTGTAAAACGCGGGTAGCGATTTTAATCATGTAGTCCAAGCCGCCGCTTGCCTGCATCGATGCGGCAGCGGAAACGACCGCCATAATCATCAGCATCACGTCAATCGGCGGACTGGTCGGCTCAAGATGGAAACCGAAGGCCAAAACTGCCAGCCCGATACCGCCGAGCACACCCAAGCCGATACCACCGACCTGCGCGCCGATTAAGATACACACCAGTACGATGGCGAACTGGATAAAAAACATTGTGGACATGAACACTCCATTGTTTGTAAAAAAATCTTGAAGAGGAAACGGATTAAAGCGGATATCGGCGGAAGCTGCTGTTGCATTACATCTGATATCCATATTTCTGTTTTTATTTTAAATACCAACACTTTATCCGATTAAATCGGGCGTGATTATAGAGTAAGCACTCGTTATTAACAATGTTTTACTGAAATTAAGACATCAAAGGTCGTCTGAAAACACCGAAATTCATTTTTTCAGACGACCTTTTTCAGGAAATTTGTTCAACGCAAAAATGTTTAGCGCGGTTTGCAGACAAGGCTTTATGTTCATACAAAAATCTATTTGATTTCTCTTAAACCGCCTTTCAATGAAATATCCTGCAATGCTCAATTCCCTATCCCAAGCTGCAACATCCCGATATAAATTTTCATTTTCTTGCATCCGGCCTTATCGAAATCAGCCGAAACATCCCCATAATACTGCCGTTATACCACTTCATATTTGAAAGAAAGCGATGACTGCTATCCTGATTATCCTCGGTCTGATTGCCATAGCGGTCGGCATTTTTGGCACGATTTACCCCGCCTTGCCGGGATTGGGCTTGATGTTTGTCGGCGCATGGCTGTTGGGCTACGCCGGCGACTATCAGGTTTTCGGTTCCGGCACACTCATTTTCCTTGCCGTTGTCGCCATTTTCGGCACGGCAATGGATTATGTCGCGGGCGCGTTGGGGGCAAAATATACGGGGGCAAGTAAAACCGCTGTCTGGGGAGCGTTTATCGGCGGCATTGTGGGCGCATTCTTCGCCATCCCCGGCCTGCTGTTAGGCCCTCTGATTGGTGCAGCCAGCGGCGAATTCATCGCCCGCAAAGACAGTTGGCAGGCTGGCAAAGTCGGCATCGGTACGTTTATCGGCTTTATCATCGGTACGGTTGCCAAAATCGGCTGCGCGCTGACCATTATGCTGACTGTCCTATCCGTATGGTTGGCTTCGTTTTTCTAAGCCATCTCTTCAAAACCAAAGGTCGTCTGAATTTTCAGACGACCTTTGGTTTTTGAACGCTTATTTGTTACAGCAGGCTTTGTATTTCTTACCGCTGCCGCAAGGGCAAGGGTCGTTGCGTCCGGTTTTGTCGCCTTCGCGGCGTACCGTTTGCGGTTTGTTGATGATTGCCTGCCAATACCAATAAATATCCAGCAACACATGCGGCAGCTCGGATTCGAGCTGGGCGAGTTCTTTTTCGGTCAGGTGCAGGATGATTTCGCCGTTTCGTTCTTCATCGTAAATCCCGCCCAAAGCCATAATCGGATAGAACAAATCTTCAAACTCTTCCTGATCAACCGCCTCAAACCAATCGGTCGGAACGATATCCAAAGCATAGAGATAAGCGTTACACCAAGTATAAATATCGGGATTGGAGGCAGCATCTTCGTATAACCACAAATCGGGCAGCATTTTTTTACTGAGTTTGATACGCAAATCCGCCGCCAAACCGATGACCAAACGCTCGATTTCGGTGCGCTCTTTGGCATCAAATAAGGATTCGTCGCCCAAAACTTCAGGCAGCCAGTCATTCGGGTTCAGCGCATCGGGACCGCTCAACAAAGCCATCATAAACGCCTGCACCTCATCGCAGCGCATGGTGTTGTGGTGTTCCGATTTGGCATCGAGCAGCTCCATCAGGCGTACGCGCGACGCTTCGTCAAATGCTTGCAATTGCATGGTTATTCCTTAATTTTAAATGGTATGTTTATAGTGGATTAACTTTAAACCAGTACGGCGTTGC